>CAYYRM010000123.1:0-7626 GCA_964474005.1 uncultured Eubacteriales bacterium | reverse complement strand
AGTTTAAAACTATAAAAGGAGAGATTAAAATGCGTTTTATTATGAAACAAAAGATTTTTTCCATTGGCGACAAGTTTACAATAAAGGATGAAAGGGAAAATGATGTTTACTTTGTGGAAGGTGAGATATTCACCATAGGGAATAAGTTATCTTTTAAGGGGATAAATGGTCAAGAATTGTTATACATTAAACAAAAGGTTTTGTCTTGGATAACAACATATGAAATAATTAAGGATAACCAAGTTTATGCCATAGTAAAAAAAGAGCCATTTACATTATTTAAGTCAAAGTACAACATTGAAGTATATAATGGTGATATCATTGAAGTACATGGAAATTTTATTGATCATGAGTATGAATTTATTAAGGGAGCTAAAACCATAGGGGCAGTTTCAAAACAATTTTTCTCATGGACCGATACCTATGGTATTGAAGTGGCACCAGGAGAGGATCATGAATTGATTATCACCTGTGCTGTCATAATAGATATGGTTAGTCATAATCGTAAAAACCGATAAAATATAAAGTACTCTCCCATAGGGGAGAGTACTTTATATTTTTACTGGTAATGTATTGCCACCATAGGGCATTAACATAATCTTGGGGTTACGGACGCTTAATTCATGAGCCAGTTTTAAACCTTCCTCTGGTGTGATGCAAGGAATAAACCCTAGTTTTTTAACAGTTTCTGTGGGGAGGGAAGATACTAAGATAAGCTTTCTATACTTAGCTGTATATGCAGTTTTATAGGCTGCATATCCTGGTACGGTAAAATTTTTCTTAAGGGCACTTTCCATTTTTTCCAAAGTATCGTACTGAAACCACTCAAGGAATTCATCGGCCCCTAGGCCTTCACTACATTGGGAAAAAAGGACAATGACACTATCTTCATCTCCACCATAAAGGCAGTTATCCATGGTTTTCACCGTTTGGTAAAGGTTAATATCCTTAGGATATCCACCTGGTGAAGCTAAAATAATATCTGCCTTTTCTTTAATGTTAATTCCATATAGACCCCTTATAAATTCACAGCCTAAAAGCCATGCTTCTTCAAAATCCCCAGTAACTAGCTTTATAAAATTCCCTTCGGTGTCTAATACAACATTAAAGAGAAAGTCAGGTGCCACATGTCGACAAATTTCTGTGATATCTTCACGCATGGGATTACCAGTTATTTTATTGGCACCGGAGTTGGGATTTAGCCCTGCTCCTTCACCCTCATAAAAAGTTAAGCGATGGTTATGCTGTATTGTTTCCAATCCTGCAACCCCAGGGACCATCCCCTTTGCTCCTCCCCCGAAACCCGCAAATAGATGAAATACAATGCCACCGGTTAGTATGACTCTGTCAGCATTTGCCACCCGTTTATTAATATAAATGGGGGTACCCCTTGAAGATGAACCTAAAAATACCAGCTCAGTATCATCAAAGCAATTGTGATCATATACCTTAATTCGATTGTATACTTCTTCACCCACTAAGGTTTTCATTTCCCTTTCAGTGGATGATCTATGGGTACCAAGGGCGATAACTATTTCAATATCATTATCATTTACACCAATACCATTTAGGTAATTTACTATGTGTACTAAAAACATATGATTTTTAATCCAAGCCCTTGTGATATCACTGATTACTATAACCACTGTTTCCCCCCCATGGATTATTTCCTTTAAAGGGGGAGTGCCCACAGGGTTATCCAGTGCATTAATAATCGCTTCTTGTAAATTTTCTATCACTAAACTTGATTCAGGTTTTAGGATGCCAATTATACTATCATCACTTATCTTAAGATTAATAGTTTCCTTTCCATACTTGAACTCATAATTACTCAAAGGATATTCCTCCTTAGAAGCCAGGTACCACGGAGCCTTCAAAGGTATCTATGATAAACTGACGAACTTCATCTGATTGATAAATCTCCACCAATTGTAAAATACGTGGGTCTTCTTGAAGCTCTGGTCTTGTGGCTATGATATTAACCCATGGTGAATCCTGAGGTTCAATAAATATTGAATCCCTTACTGGATTCATTCCCGCTTCTATAATAAATGGAGTGTTAATTGCAGCCACAGCTAAATCCGGTAAGGTACGAAGGATAATTGGTGCATCTAACTCAACAAACCTAAGATTTTTAGGGTTATCCACTATATCTCTAATGGTGGCAGCTATACCCACCTCAGGGTTTAGGGTAATAAGACCAGCAGATTGGAATAAAATGAGAGCCCTTGCTTGATTTGTGGCGTCATTTGGTAAACCAACTTGATCACCATTTTTAAGACCAGAAACATCATCCATTTTTCTTGAATAGATACCCATGGGGAAGTTGATGGTACTGGCGATGTTAACAATGTTATAATTACGATCTTTATTGAATTGGTTTAGGTATGGCTCATGTTGAAAAATGTTTGCATCAAGCTGCTTTTCAAAAAGCTGGATATTAGGTTGAACGAATTCGTTAAAAACAATTATTTCTATGTTTAAGCCTTGTTCTTTGGCAATATCTCTTACTTTCTTTAAAACCTGTTCATGGGGTCCTACGGTAACTCCGATTTTTAGGGTATCTTCAGAGGATTGATTACTTCCACAAGCAGTAAGGGTAAATAGTGCCAATGCCGTTAATAGGATTGCGATAATTTTTTTCATTTAGTAACACCTTCTCTTTCGTTTTTATTAAAATTTAAATTTTGTAAATTCCTTTTGCTGCCTTCTCCCTTAAGAGTTTAAGTTTCTCTGTTGCAGCTATTAAAGTTTCTTCCTTCTTAGCAAAATGGAATCTAATATAATTGTTGACTTTTTCCTTAAAAAAGCTAGAACCAGGTACTGCTGCCACACCCACCTCCTTAGCAAGCCATTCACAAAAGGTAACATCACTGCCATCATAAAACTCAGTTATATCTACCATGACATAATATGCTCCTTGGGGTCTTACGTATTTTAAACCTGCATCGTCAAGCCCCTTTAAAAACACATTACATTTGTTTAGATAAGCTTGGGTGAGATTTTCATAATATTCATCTGGGAGATTTAGTCCTGCTAAGGCGGCTGCCTGTAGTGGGGCGGCGGCACCCACCGTTAGAAAATCGTGAACTTTACGGGCATTATCAGTAATATATGGAGGGGCAATAATATAGCCTAATCTCCAGCCAGTTATGGAATAGGTTTTAGAAAGGGAGCTACATGATATGGTGCGCTCAAACATCCCTGGCAGTGTAGCAATGTAAGTGTGTTTATATGGTGGAAGAACAATATGTTCATAAACCTCATCAGCTATTACAAAGGTATCGTGCTCAATTGCCAACTCTGCGATAAATTCCAATTCCTCTTTAGAGAATACTTTTCCTGTGGGATTTGAAGGATTACACAAAACCAATGCTTTGGGTTTTTGATCGAAGGCTTTTCTTAATTCATCCCTATCAAAATTGAAATGGGGGGGATGTAAGGGAACATAAATTGGCTCCGCACCACAAAGGATGGTGTCAGCAACATAGTTTTCGTAAAAGGGTGAGAAAACAATAACCTTATCATTGGGATAACAAACAGTCATCATTGCCACCATCATGGCTTCTGTGCTTCCACAAGTGACAACAATGTCTGTGTCTGGGTTTATATTTATACCCATATACTTACTTTGTTTTTTGGCTAAGGCTTCTCGGAATTTTTGCGATCCCCAAGTTATTTCATATTGATGGGGACCTGTGTCTGCTACTTTTTTTAGCTGGTCAATTAGTTCAATGGGTGGATCAAAATCTGGAAAACCTTGAGATAAATTGATGGCACCATATTTGTTGGAAACCCGTGTCATCCGCCTAATAACAGATTCTGTGAAAAAATCTAATCGATTACTAATTTGGGGCATAACTATCTTCCTTTCTAAGAATGTTTTAGTGGTTAAGTCTTTTTAAGAAAAAATCACCTATGGTTTGAACAACATTAACAATTAGTAACAATATAATTGTGGTAACAATCATGATATCTGTCCTAAAATATTGGTAGCCATACCTAATGGCAAAGTCCCCTAAGCCCCCGCCACCAACAGTTCCTGCTACGGCAGAAAAACCTATGAGCCCAACGGTTGTAATGGTTAGACCATATATAATCCCAGGGAGTGCCTCCACAAGTAAAACCCTATAGATTATTTCAAAGGGACTTGAACCCATGGATTTAGCAGCTTCTATAATCCCTTTATCCACATCTAAAAGTGCGGATTCAATTTGCCTTGCCACAAAGGGTGTAGAAGCGAAAATCAGTGGTACCACAGCACCCTTCATTCCAATTGTGGTACCAACTATAAATCTAGTAATGGGAATAATTGCAGTTAGTAATATAACAAAGGGAATGGATCTTAATGTGTTTACAATTTTGCCTAAAATAGAATTTATGAGTTTATTCTCCAGAAGATTTCCTTCCCTGGTAACTGTTAAGATAACGCCTAGGGGAACTCCAATAAGCGCTGCAATAACACCAGCAATACTAACCATCATCAGAGTATCCTTTAAGGCCTTCATTAAATCAGGAAACAGATTTATAACGTTTGGCATCAATTGATTCAAAAATTCCATCTTCAGATAACACCTCCACCCTAATATTGTTTTCTAATAGGTAGCCCAAGGCACAGTTTACCTTTTCTTCACTACCACTAATACTAATGATTAAGTTTCCAAGGGGAACCCCCTGCACGTTTTCAATATTACCAAATAAAATGCTGGCATATACTTGGTAGTCAATTGAAATCTTTGATATAAAAGCCTGACTGGTTTTTTTGCCCATGAAAGAAATCTTGGCAAGACTTTTAAAATCATTATTATTTTTAGGGGGAGTATCATATTCTAAGAATCCTTCAATGTCTTCATAGCCCATGGTAGAGGCAACAAATTCCTTTGTGATTTTAGCTTTAGGGTTAAAGAAAATATCTAACACTGCCCCAGTTTCAACCACAACACCATTTTCCATCACAGCCACCTTATTACAAACCTCTTTAATTACATCCATTTGATGTGTAATTATTACAATGGTTAGATTAAGTTTTTCATTTATACTTTTAAGTAGGTTTAAAATTGAACGAGTAGTCTGAGGATCTAAGGCAGATGTGGCTTCATCACACAACAGTACATCAGGGTCATTGGCAAGGGCTCTGGCAATGGCCACCCTCTGTTTTTGTCCACCGCTTAATTGTGAAGGGTAAGCTTTGGCCTTATCTTCAATACCAACAAGCCTAAGAAGATTTAACACTTTTTCTTCAACCTCTTTTTTTGACAATCCCTTACCCTTAAGTGGGTAAGCCACATTTGAAAAGACATTGCGCCTGGCCATCAAATTAAAGTGTTGAAATATCATACCTATTTTTTCACGTCTTTTCCTCAACTGACTTTGGGATAAAGATGTTAATTCCACACCGTTTACCACTACCTTTCCAGAATCAGGTCTTTCCAGAAGGTTTATACATCTAATCAACGTACTTTTACCTGCTCCAGAATAACCAATGATTCCAAAGATATCACCTTGTTCCACTTGGAGACTAACATTGTTCAATGCACTTACATAATTTACTTTATCACCATAGGTCTTTGTAATTCCCTCAAGGGTAATCATTTATAATCCTCCTTTTTTGTGTACTAAAAAACCCCCTTCTCCTAAGAGAAGGGGGAATTAAGACATAAATAAAGTCTAACTTTCCCTCATCTCTCAGAACCATAGTTCTGTTGGAGTTAGCACCGTGCACTTAAAAAAGTGTGGTTGCTGAAACATCATAGGGCCAATCCCTCAGTTTCTCTTGATAAGGTGTTTTTATTTGGTTTTGAATTAAGTCTAATTATAATGATGTTAATAAATATTGTCAACAATTATTTTTATATCAAATTATAGAATTAAATTATTAACGCACTAAAGGGTGAAGGGCGTAAGCATCTTTGAAAAATATATATTGTTAATATATATTACCTAAATCAAGCTTTTATTCCTAAATCAAAAATAAAAGAAATTCTAGGGTTATTCATACTAATGTGATTACACTTAAAAGACCAAATCCTAAGGATTTGGTCTTTATACTACAGTTTCGCTTTATCAAATTCTTGTTGGATCTCTTGGGATGGTTCAGGTGTTAGCAAACTAACCACATAAACCATAATGGCACAAATGATAAAACCAGGAACTATTTCATAAAGATGTGCACCTAAACCAACTAAATCCCAAATAACCACTGTGACTGCTCCACTTACCATTCCAGCTATAGCACCCCAATGGTTCATTCGTTTCCAGAACAGGGATAAAATGATAACGGGACCAAACGCAGCTCCAAAACCTCCCCATGCATAGCTTACTAAATCTAAAACTGAACTATCTTCGTTTGTGGCAAGGAGTAATGCTATAAGGGCTATGGCACCAACTGCAATCCTACCTATCCAAACAAGCTCCTTTTGAGAAGCATCCTTTTTAAAGATAGCCTTGTAGAAATCTTCTGCCACTGCACTGGAGGAAACAAGTAACTGAGAATCTATTGTACTCATTATAGCTGCTAAAATGGCTGCTAAAAGAACACCAGAAACCCAAGGATTAAATAAAACCTGTGTAAACATAATGAATACTTGCTCACCATCGGCTAAAGGGGAGTTTGCAAAATATGCAATGCCAGCAAAACCCGTAAAAATAGCTCCAAATAGGCCAAACACCATCCAGCCCATACCTATTAGTCTAGCCACAGGTACATCCTTAACCGAACGTACAGCCATAAAACGGGATATTATGTGAGGTTGACCAAAATAGCCTAATCCCCAGGCTAAGAGTGATATAATTCCTAAACCAGTCATTCCTGAAAATGCATCTAAGTATGAAGTGTCAACATTTCCTATGGTATTTATGGTGTTGCTCCAACCTCCCAGTTCAGTTATGGCTACCACAGGCACAATAATTAGTGCTAGAAACATCAAAATCCCTTGGAAAAAATCTGTCCAACTAACTGCTAAAAATCCACCGAAAAAGGTATATGAAACAATCACAATACCTCCAATCCAAAGGGCTTGCATATAAGAAAGACCAAAGGAAGCTTCAAAAAGCTTGGCACCCCCTACCATACCTGAGGATGTATAGAATGTAAAAAATAGTAGGATCACCAGGGCAGAAACAACCCTCAGCACCTTTGATGCATCCCTAAATCTGTTTTCCAGAAAGTCAGGGATGGTAATGGAATCATTGGCGATTTCTGTATAGTTACGGAGCCTAGCAGCCACAAATTGCCAATTAAGGTATGCACCCACAGTTAAACCCACGGCAATCCAGATTTGATTCATACCCCCACTGGCATAAACAGCCCCAGGTAAACCAAGCAAAAGCCAACTACTCATATCAGAAGCCCCGGCACTTAAGGCTGCAACACCAGGTCCTAAACGCCTTCCACCTAAAACATAATCAGATAAATTGTTGGTCATACGATAGGAAATGAAACCAACAGCCAACATACCAACTAAATAAATTACAAAGGTCCACAATACTGCTCCACTCATATTATTCCTCCTTCTTTTTTGGTATACATGAAATAGCCGATAAAACAATGGTACCTAGCATTGGTACTATCAACCAAAACCATGTTGCACCGGTCAATGTATAATCCATTCCTTCACCTCCTCGTAT
>CAYYRM010000122.1:0-7656 GCA_964474005.1 uncultured Eubacteriales bacterium | reverse complement strand
AGACTATCCGTTCATAAGAAAAAGAAATAGACGCAAATGTAAAGTCAGTATCCTCTGGTAAAAATATTTTGTCTAGGTTTACCCCCTTACTAAAATAATTAAATTTAAAAACAATTGCTAAGAAACAAATAAAAGCCAAATATCCTGCTAACATATTATCCCCCTATGTAACAGTATTTTTACCCGATATCTTCGAGTATTTTAATTTTCCATCTGCCCTTTTAAAAAGATCTTCTTCGTTTGCGGTATCTTCTGGATATAGGGCCAAGCCAATACTTAATGTCAGTGGCCTTGACACAACTCCATTAAAGCCCTCAGAAATCTCCCTCACCTTAAATTGTATCTCTTTTGCCATTTCCAAAGATTTTTCCTTAGAAAGCATGGGCAGAATCACCGTAAATTCGTCTCCACCATACCTACAAGCAATTCCTTGTTTACCTACCACTGATTTTATACCTTCACCCACATGTCCCAAAATAGTATCTCCACAAGTATGCCCATACTCCTCGTTAAATTTCTTAAAATCATCAACATCAATCACTAGTAAAGCGAATGGTTTTTTTAAAGAGATACTTTCCGTCAGTTTATCTTTAAAGTATCGATGATTATAAAGCCCTGTTAATCCATCGGTATCTGCCAACTGTGTAATTTTTTCGTATAAAATAGTATTTTCCATGGCAAGGGCAGATTGATTAGCGAAGGTTGTTAGTGAATCAATATCTTCATAAGTTATTTTTTTGCCGTTAAATTTATTGTCTACTAAGATAACCCCAATGGCTTCATTTTTAACCAACAGTGGTACTATGGCATAATCCACAAAACTTAGTTGTGCTAGGTCATCCCCCAGTGCATATTTATCACCCTTAACAATATTTAACGGGATTTTCTCCGTAAAAACCTTAATAAGTGGGTTGTGAGAGTTTTCCATAACAGAAATATTTATTTTACTTACATACTCATTAAGGGTTAAATCCAGTTCATCCTGTACTGCTATTACCTCATTTAAAGATGTCTGATTTCTCACCACACTGCCCCAAATACTATAAGCTTCCTTTTGAGATAAAGGACCAATGGCCATTTCCCCCCTAAGGTATTTATTATTGTTCCCATCTTTATTAACTAAGAAAAGCAACGCCCTATTGAACCCAAGGCCATACCCTGCTGTAATGGCAGTTAAAATTATTTTATTAATTTTTTTTAGCTCTGATGTCTTTTGCATTGTGGTACTAACTTCCTTTAAAAGGGATAATTCATTTATCTTAGTATGCAATTTTTCCAACCATTTTTCCCTCTTAAATCCTATTTCTTCTAATCTTAAAGAGAAAAACAAAAATACTAAGTTTGGAATTATAAAGTGTACCAACTGGTTAAGTAGCATAACCCTATCTATACCCTTTGTGATAGAATAAAAAGTAAATATTATTCCTAGGGAAAAGATAATAATGAGACCTATCTTAGTACCGTAGGCCATTATACCCAAGGCACTGGGTATGAGATAAAACAAGTAACTGGTTCCAGCTATATCTCCTTTATAGACTATCAGGTATGCTAAAACAGTTGAAGCCATGATAAGTGTAGGCTTAAACATTTTAGGGTAATATGCCCTAATTATATCTGTAAAAAGACCTAGAAGGATTCCAATCATCACAATATTTTTAATAAACACCCGCTCAAATTGGTAAAAGATACCTAGGGTGAATAAAATTATAATAAACATTATTAACAGTATCACTAAAAAAACTCTACTGTTTTTCCACAAAGCATTCTCCTCCTAGGCTAAATATTCTCATAATAGTTATTCGCTTTGGGTATTAGATTTCCTCTATTTTAAGATAAATAATTCCATGATAATAATTTCCCATAATAAATATAAATACAAAAAAACAGACCTAATTTTAGGTCCGTTTTTACTAATGGGCAACTTTCAATTCAACTAACACACAACCATCGTCAACCACATCATAACCCTTTTCTTTGGCAAATTCCACCAATTCTGAGTCAAAACTCCCAGGTTGAAACCACAGTACAGTATTTTTAGGTATATTGCCCTGGTCGATAATTGCTTTACCTATGTTTTTTGGTACTACAAAATCTATTACATCAGGTATTTGTGGGAGTTCGGATATATTCTTATAAGCTTGTAAACCCAACACACTGTCTTCCTTGGGATTTATGGGATAAACAGTTTTACCGTTATCCTTTAGGGCCTTAGTTATTTTATTGCCAAACTTATCCGGGTCATTACTGGCACCTAACACTGCCCATGTTTTTAAGTTTATCACCATTCTTTTTTCAGCCATGTTATCCCTCCTTAAACATTAATAAGTAATATAATCGAAGCTAGTAGTATGTTAATTAAAACTACGTAAGTAAAATATCGTCCAAATCTTACAGATCTCATTGCAGTGCTTATGGTTTTATCTTCTGAAATAGTGTGTGTCAAAACATGTCTACTTAAACTATATTGATATATGCTTACAACACCTATGGTTATACATAACAAAAAAAACAATTTTACTATTAACATTTCACTAGCCTCCCCTTTAACTTATATAGTTTTAGTATACTACAGAAACAAAGTAATTGGTAGACTATTTTTATAATTCTCAATTTATCTTAGTATTGTTTTTTTATAAACCTTTTATAGCACAAAACACACAAAAAGATGGCCGTTACTAATAAAATCACTGTGTTTAGATATGGGAAATTCCCCCTCAAAAAGTCTTCACTACCTTTGTAAAGATAGCTTAAACTAAATTTTTCAGTAATCTCAAATAGACTAAAAAGAGAGTTGACAATTACCAAACCTGCACCATATGCGAAAGCTTTTATTGCATCATCACTGGTTATTGAAAAGTAAAGCCCAATGAAATATGCAACCACACCAGCCAAAAATGCAGGTATTACACTAAGGAAAACTAAAATGCCAACCTCTCCCTTTGTAGAAAAAATAGATGCGATATACATTATGGTGGTAGGTAAGAAAACCAAAATAAATAAATATGAATTTGCAAGGAATGCTTTTGTTAAGAAAATACTAAGCTTGGTTATAGGCTTTGTTAATAAAAATGAGATGGTTCCTTTGCTTGCTTCAGATGCCATGGTTGATGACCCCAAAATCAATGCAATGGCTATGATTATCTGGCTTAAATTTTTTCCAGTCCACTGTGACCAAAGATACGTTTCAAATGTTGACATATACAAATTCATATCCTTTTGTAAAGGGGCAGGTATAGACTGCTCTATGCTTGGTAGGATGTTTTTTAGGTATTCAAAGCTAAAGGGTAGAATTACTGCCATCAAGGAAAGATATAAAAAACCAAGGACTAGTTTCCATTTATGTTCATTGGCTTCTTTTATAAGTAAACCCTTATGCATCTTCGCTACCTCCCCTTTGGGCATAATCCATAAATACCTCTTCTAAATTCCTCTCAACCACTTCCAAAATATGATGTGGAATGCTAGAGATTTTTTTGTGTATGGCTTCAAAGTTATCATTTATCTTGATAACATAACCCTTACCCTGTGGAGTTATTTTTGTTATTCCCTTAGTTAGGTTTAAAAAACTTTCATCCACATTGTTCTCAAAGACGACCCTAATTATTTTCTCATTTAGTTTTAGTTCATCTAAATCCCTTTGTAATACCACTTTACCATCTCTAATCATAGCCACCTTATCAGCCATCCTTTCCACTTCACTTAAAATATGAGAAGAAAAGAAAACCGTTGTACCCCATTGAGCTATTTCGCCGATTATTATCTGTAAAAACTCATGCCGCCACAAAGGATCTAAACCACTGGTGGGTTCATCTAATATCAATATTTCTGGGCGATATGACATGGCACTTATAAGACCAAGCTGTGTATTCATACCCTTTGATAGGTTTTTTACGTAATCACTTTTTCTTAATCCAAACAGCCTTAGATATTTTTCTTGAAGGTCTAAATCCCAGTCTTTATAAATACTTCTACCAAAGTTTAAGATTTCTTCCACTGTCATTTTTGGATAAAGGTTAGAGCTTTCTGGCAAATACCCTACCTTTTGCAAAAGATCAACTCTATTTTTATCTACTTCCTTATTAAATAGTATAGCCCGTCCAGATGTGGGCTGCATAAGGCCTAACAATATTTTAATGGTGGTAGTTTTGCCAGCTCCATTTGGTCCTATAAATCCAAAAATTTGTCCCTTTTGAACCTCCAAATTTATGTTGTCCAATGCCACATGTTTATTTGGAAAAACTTTAGTAAGCTTTTCTACCAAAATTATATCCCCAGCCATTATTTCCCCTCTTTTCTTAGGTATTCAGTAATAATATTTAGAAGTGTATCGGTATCTATTTGGAGGTGATACGCCTCAATTATTAATTCTTCTACCTTCTTTTCTATTTTACTTTTTTTTGCCTCAAAATTTAAAGATTTGCCTTCGGAGATATATGTTCCCATACCTTTTCGTATTTCTATTATTCCTTCTTGCTCCAATGTTGAGTAAGCTTTGGCCACGGTGTTAGGGTTAATGGCTATCTCCACAGCCAAGTCCCTCACTGATGGTAACTTGTCACCAGCTATTAGCAAACCTCCAGCTATAGCCTTTTTCACCTGATCAACTATTTGTAAGTATATGGGTAAGCCCGATGTTGAATTTATATAAAAGTCCATGAAATCCCTCCAGTGTACTAAGATAGTAATACACTTTTTTGTTTTTAGAATACTCTTTAAACTGTTTTTTGTCAAGAAAAAAGATGGCTAAGCCATCTTTAGTTTGTTGTCTCAATCTCATAATCCCATTCCAGCATTCCACCATCTAGGTTTAGAATCTCTCCAATTTTTTGTTCAGCAAGATACTGGCTTGCAGTGGCACTTCTATTTCCAGACCTACATACAACTAAAATATAATTTTTCCCCCTAGCCAGTGACTGTATTTCTGACAGCTTTAATTCCAGTTGATTCTCAGGTATGTTTTTTGCATTGGGAATGTGCCCTTGATCAAATTCCTCAGGGGTTCTCACATCTATGATTAGTACCCTATTGGGATAGTTCTCTATTAAAATCTTTGCCTCTTCACCGGTTACATTGTTATAATAAGGTCCATCCTTAGGTAGGATAAGGTACCCGATTACTATCATTAGAAAAGCTGGTATAAGTAGTAATAACATGGTTTTAAAATAAAGACGCCTCTTAAGATTTCTTTCTTCCATAATTATTCCTCTCTTTTATTTTTATCGTAGAGAATTCTCAGACCGTCTAAGGTCAGATAAGGATCGATTACATCAACCAGTTTACTTTGATCTGCAATTAAAGAAGCCAGCCCTCCTGTGGCCACCACTTTATACTTCTCTCCAGTTTCCTGGGATATCTTAGCTATTAGCCCTTCTAGCTGACCTAAGTAACCATAGACTATCCCGCTTTGCATACTAAGAACTGTGTTTTTACCAATTATCTTTTCAGGTTTACTTAGTTCTATCCTTGGTAGCTTTGCAGCACGCTCAAAAAGTGCCTCTGTGGAAATACCTATCCCCGGTGTTATACAACCACCTAAATATTCACCATTTTTATTTATTACACAAAAAGTGGTGGCTGTGCCATAATCCACCACTATGGCTGGATAGCCATATTTGTGTATAGTGGCCACTGCATTTACAATTCTATCTGCGCCCACTTCCCTGGGATTTTCAGTTTTTATACACAGGGATGTTTTTATTCCTGGCCCCACCACTATTGGCTCTATATTAAAATATTGTTTTGACATTTTCTGAAGGGCAGGCATAACAGGGGGGACAACTGAGGAAATGATTATCCCTGTTATTTCAACATCATTGAAATTATTGTACACAAATAAATTTTTTAATATAATGCCATACTCATCTGCTGTCCTATTGCGAATTGTTGATATCCGCCAATTATTTACTAGTTTCTCACCTTTATATAAACCTACCACTATATTGGTATTCCCCACATCTAAAGCCAATAACATCGATGCTCTCTCCTTTATTCATGTGTGTTTATTTTGTGTCATTTTAATTTTAATATCAGCTTAACTCCATTTCAATTTTATACTGTGATATAAATATTGTCAATTTCATAAAACATGCAGGGAAATGACCCATGTATATCGAATTATACTATTTATGAATATTTCAACTAAAATGGAGGTAATGTACTAAATGATTAAACTTATAACCACTATACATAAAAACCCTGTTGGTAGAACCTTTCTAGGTTTGATTTTTGCACTGATTTTTGGTACTTCTGCTTTACTTCTCTCCATTTTTTTAAGTGATCAGTTGGGAAATGTAGAAGCGCCTTACCAAGTTAAAGAAACATATAAGTTTGACCACTGGGTATTGAATTTTGATTATATGACATTGGAATTCCCTGAAGGCGGGTATGTAATTCCAGGTTACCAAAATGACAGAATTGCTTCAATGTTAATCGTGGCCCGGGGAAATATATACTTGGAAGCTTCTGATACCTTTAAGAATACTTCCAATCTACGCTTTCCAATATCCGATGAAGTGTCTGAGGTGGTAATTCCAGTATTTCATGAGGATTTTGATAGGCTAAAAAAGGATACTATTTTCATAGAAGAGCAAATCAGTTATCCAACTGAATATTTACAGGAACGTCTAGAAAGTGCAAAAGTGCTCCTTTTTCAGGGAAATATCATGGGTATGGAAAAAATCATTCCGCCTACATCTCGTTCAGTTATGCTTAAAATAAGTTCAACCCAAAATGGTGAAATGGTTTACCGTGAGGATAGCAGGGTAAATATAGAGTCTGAGGGTGTTAACTTCGAGTTTAATCATCCCATAGGTCTTAAAAAATACCCGATACCTTACGTGAATACAACTATGTTCTTTTACAATCTTCTGCTTCTCCTTGCATTTTTGGGCTTGATTGCTTTTTTAACCACAGATTTTATGCATGATGATACCTCAATGCCAAGCTATCTTGATAAACTTCCTGCGGTTTTTCATATATTGGGTTTCTCTTTATATAGCTATTTGATAAAATGGTTATCGATTACCTATTATATCGAAAGTGTTATACAACTAATCTTATATTTAATCCCAGTTTTATATCTTATTTATTGTTTGGTTATGGCAAAGGTTCCTATAAAATATATTGGCATAACATATAATAAACTAGTTAAGGGTATAATTGTGTCCTTGGTAATTTTTTATCTGTGGTTTTTGGCAGCTACCTTTCAGATTGTTCCCACAAGTATCTATGATACCACTTCTTTAATCATTGTGTTTTTACTTATTTTTATATCGCAAATATTGTTACGGGGTTTTGTACAGTCTACCCTGGAGTTATTATTGGGAAAATGGATTGGTCTAGTTTTAAGTGCTTTAATAATTATGGTTATTCCTTTATTGGATTTTCTACCAAACTTTCAAAATACAAATTGGCTACTAACCATAAGCGGTTATTTTGCCATTTCCCTCATAACTTCTTATAGCTATCAACGAACTAGAAATATCTTGGCGCCTACTCTATTAACATTATTATTCAGTTTCGTTATTCCAAACCTATTCTAAAAAACAAATGGAGTTCCTCTTTTAAATTGAGTTAAAAAACCTCCATCTTTATTATTACTGAAAAAGGGGCTGTCGCACAATGAATGAATAATTCGTTGGCGCTCAGCCTCTTTTC
>CAYYRM010000121.1:0-7671 GCA_964474005.1 uncultured Eubacteriales bacterium | reverse complement strand
GCTTGAGATTATTAGTAGGTTGTAAGAAAAAAAAGTCTACATCGCAAAAAGCTTGCTAGACAAAAGCATTTGCATTTTTTTTACCCTATGATATAATACTTGTTTTCGGAAGTTAAAAAAGACAAAAAGGTCTGTAACCCCTTTAATTTCAAGGGATTACAGACTTTTTTATTTGCGAGACGTTGTAGGGAAAAAACTCATTTTTTAGTTTCACCTAAAAATTTTTTTATTTCTTTTAAAGTCATTAACTTTTTCCCGAAATTTGTACCGAAAATGGCATTACAATCATCGGTTACTTCATTAGCAAAATCAAATAACCATAAATTTTGTTCTAAATGACTACAAGCTACATTCCGTAAAGAATCAATAATTTTTTCAATAGTGTATTTTCTGCCAAGCTTCATTTCCACAATCCTAGCCAATAAAAGGGCTATAAAACAAATTAAAAAATGTGCATTGATATGTTCAGGAGTACGAAGATATATAGGTCTTGTACCAAGGGTGCTCTTAGTTACTTTAAAAGATTCTTCTATTCGCCATAAACCTTTATATATATCAATAATATGCTCATCACTATCATCAAGCTCACTGGTTACAATGGCATAGTATCCGTCATATTTTTCCTCTTCTTTAATTCTTTCAATATCAAGGATAAGCTTATCTTCTATATTTGTAATTTCTCCAGTTTCTTTATCGATTTTAAGATTTTTAATATATCCAGCAGCACCGTAATCAAATGAACGACGATACTTAGCAGGATTTTCAATCATTTTTATGGCCTTAGCAATTGTTTCTTCCCGCTTATGCTTTGCTCTATCAGCATATTTTTCGCTGTAAAAAACAATCCATTTTTGTTCAATACTTACTTTCTTTTTAACCTTTTTATTTCCAACTTGTTTAACCGTCACATTTATATCTACATCAGGAACAACTTTAGATTTAACTTTATAACAATCATTAATTTTTCGATAGCCCTTTTCATCAAGGACCCACTTTTTAAACTCTTCACTGGCACCTCTAACACTTTTGCTGTAAATATATCCATCACCAAGTATAGTATTGTAAGCGATATTGTCTCCGCTATTTAGAGCCTTATCTGCTACAGAAATAATTCTTTTTACACCAAATTTTTTCTTAACATCAGTTAACACAGGCATTAAAGTTTGGGAGTCATGAGTATTTCCAGGAAACAGTTTATATGAAATGGGCAAACCAAGGGTGTCAAGCAATAGGCCCATCTGAACGATAGGATCTTTTCTATACTCTTTTGAAGGTCCTTTTTTCCGTAAATCGTCCTGAAAGTCTGTTTCAAAGTAATAGTTTGTAACATCATAGTAAACAATACTTGTATCTCTCTGGTATAAAGAAGTAACCATTTCATGAAGATGTTGCTGCAATGGAACAGAAATTTTATCAAAGTGTGAAAGGGCATCATAAACATCATCTAAAGAAAAATCAAAGTTATCAAAGAAAAGGGATTTATTGATAACAGAGGCTCTTTTGGATCCAGGATAAAAAAGTCTAGAATATACAAGTAATCGCATAATTGCATCTGTATTAAAGTTGAATTTTTGGTGCCTACGTGCATTTTTCAAAAATCTATGTATCTCAAGTTCATGGTATATTTTACTGAAAATTAAATACCCATAATTTTTTCGGTTTACATTATTTCTATTAACTTGACTATCTAAATCTAAAGTAATAGTTACAGTCTTTGTATCTTGATGTTCTTTATTCATTTCTTCAACTACTTTAGAAAAGTGAGCAATAGGGTCTTTATATTCTTTTTCTAATTCATCTAGATAGCCAAGCTTTTGTATAGTCTTTTGCTTTACTTTACCTTGGTCATCTCTATATCCTTGAACAATAGATAAATATGTTCTGCCCGTTTTTTTCGAATAAGTTTTACGTAAATACATATATTCATCACATCCTAAAATTAAATATTCATATCTATTATACCATAAAACACTACATTACACAACTATTTTTCGCAAAAATTTGACAAAAAATTTTAGCCTTTAGGCCTTTGTTTATCGTTGTTTTCAAGAATTTAATTTTTTAAGTTGCTTCCGAAAAGACGTAGTAAAAGAAAAACTATCCTAAACAGGGTAGTTTTTTTATTTACAATTATCTAGAAAATAAACTTTTGGTAAATAATATTTATTATGCAGGAATTTAAATTTATAACTAGAATTATATATTATTAAGACAATTTTAAGGTGGTGATATATTGAAAAAGCTGAAAAAATTCTTTGCATTTTTAGCCATAACCATAATATTTATGCTTATACTATTACCAAGAAATACCCAAGCAAGGGAACAGGTTGTATATATAGTTCCGATTCAAGATGTAATTGACAGGGCACTTCCAAAGGTTATAAACCGTGCATTAAATGAAGCAGAAATGTCAGGTGCAGACTTGATAATATTTCAAATCAATTCCCCCGGTGGATACGTAAATGAGGCAGGCCAGATAAAAGACCTTATCTTAGAAAGTCCTATCCCTATCTATGCATTTATCCAAAATCGTGCCATTTCCGCGGCTGCTTTTTTGGCACTGGCCTGTGATCGGATATATATGACCCCTGCTGGAGCAATGGGTGATGCAGAGGTTCAAATAGGTGGAGAAACAGCCCCTGAAAAGGCAATATCCGCATGGGATGGTGAAATGCGTAGCCTAGCTTCTGCAAAAGGAAGAGACCCAGAAATAGCCTCTGCCATGGTACGTTCTGAAATAGAGATTGAAGGACTCATTGGTAGGGGACAATTATTAACTCTGACAGCGCAACAAGCCATGCAATATGGTTATAGTGAAGGCATATATAACTCAATTGATGAGCTGTTATTTGACCTAGGGTATCAAAATGCCATTGTAAAGGAATTTGATGAATCATGGGCTGAAAGTCTAGCTCGTTTTCTAACAGAACCTACTGTGGCATCACTACTATTGTCCATTGGAATGGCAGCCCTTGTACTTGAGATATTTACAGCAGGTTTTGGGATAGCTGGGATTGTATCAATTACTGCCTTTGTACTATTTTTTGGTGGACATATAGTTGCAGGCTTTGCAAACTGGGAATATATAATAGTATTCTTAGTTGGCATAGGACTGCTTATAGCAGAAATTTTTATCGCTGGCTTTGGCCTATTGGGAGTGGGAGGGATTGCCTTGGTGTTTGCTAGTGTTATATTCACCGCTAGAACTACAACAGAAGGAATTGTGATGTTAGGATGGGCTATACTACTAACTATCATAATATTATTTGCATCATATAAACTTCTTAGAAAAACAAAGGTTTGGGACAGATTGGTTTTACAAATTAACGAAGATGTTGATAAAGGTTATATAGCATCCTCAAAATATGACCACCTGCTAGATAAAGTTGGTGTTACCATAACACCACTTCGACCAGCAGGATCAGCTGAATTTGATGGAAAACGCTATGATGTGGTAACAGAAGGTGGCTATATAGCTTCCAACGAAAAAGTTAAAGTAGTAAAGGTTGGAAGTAATAATATAGTAGTAAAAAAAATAGATTAGGAGGTTGAAAAGGATGCCTGAAACTATTATTGTATTCGTTATCCTTATAGGTCTTGGAGTATTTTTTATTTCCTTGATCTTCAGTTTCATACCTGTGGGTCTGTGGATTTCTGCATGGGCTGCAGGGGTAAAAATTGGACTATTTACCCTAGTTGGTATGCGATTTAGAAAGGTTATACCAGCTAGAATAGTTAATCCTCTAATTAAGGCTAACAAAGCTGGACTAAATTTAGCCATTGATAAATTAGAGGCCCACTACTTAGCTGGTGGTAATGTTGACAGAGTGGTTAACGCACTAATAGCTGCACAAAGGGCAGATATTGACCTTGGTTTTGAAAGGGCAACTGCCATTGACTTAGCAGGTAGGGATGTTTTACAAGCCGTTCAAATGAGTGTTAACCCCAAGGTCATAGAAACTCCCGTTGTTGCCGCTGTTGCAAAGGACGGTATCGAAGTAAAGGCCAGAGCTAGGGTTACGGTGAGAGCAAACATCGACAGACTTGTTGGTGGTGCTGGTGAAGAAACAATCATAGCCAGGGTTGGCGAGGGTATTGTAACAACCATCGGTTCCGCCCAAACTCACAAAGAAGTTTTGGAAAACCCAGATGCCATCTCAAAAACTGTACTAAACCGTTCTTTGGATTCAGGGACAGCATTCCAAATCCTATCCATCGATATCGCTGATGTTGATGTGGGTAAAAATATCGGTGCAGAGCTTCAAACAGATCAAGCCGAGGCTGATAAGCGTATTGCCCAAGCTAAGGCTGAGGAAAGAAGAGCCATGGCTGTGGCACTAGAACAAGAGATGAGAGCTAAAGTTCAAGAGATGAGGGCTAAGGTTGTTGAAGCCGAAGCTGATGTACCAAGAGCTATGGCTCAAGCTTTACGTGAAGGTAATCTAGCTGTTATGGATTACTATCAATTAAGAAACATTAACGCAGATACACAGATGAGGGAATCAATTTCAAAGGGATCTAAAGACGAAAAAGGTAATAAATAGGGTACCTTTATGGAATTAATACTACTGGTAATATTCGGTGTCGTATTTAAAATAATCAAGACTTTGGCTGAACAGCAGACAAATGCTCAAAAACCAAAGATCGAGCCAAGAATTGAAAAATACCCAGTGGAAGATAAAACCCGTGATAAGTCTTCTCGAAGAAGGATTACACCCTCTGAAACACCTATGACACCACAATATACTGATAAACTTGAAGCCATAAATTATGAAGATTTAGAGGTTCAAGTACAGTATCTTGATGATGAAGAAGAGGTGGAAACCAAAGATGGAATTTTTGCCTCTAGGGAAGATATAGTAAAGGGAATTATAATGTCAGAGATCCTTGAATCCCCAAGGTTCAAAAAACCTCATAGAATAAGATAATGCGGTCCAACTGGACCGCATTATTTTTTGTTATAAACAGACACTTAACCACCACTAACACTACTTTGTTACCAGTGCTGTCTTACTTCCTCAAAAACTATCACCAATAACTGTAAGCGCTTAGCGCCCTTTCCATCCCCAAAAAAGTCCCTCAAAAGCTGTTAGGGGTTTTCCCCAAAAGATTACCCCCCGCATAAACTTATACACAACAATAAATAATTGTCCAAAAAAACCTTAACAAAAAATATTTTAGTTATACGGACTACATCCTTGGCATAACTTTTAAATAGGGATAGGAGGTGCTTGCCAAGTGTCACAAAGGGGAGAAAGAATAAAAAGAGGGATAGCGGATTTTTTCGACATTCCAAAGGATATAGTGCTTAACTTACCAAGGATAGTAATAATTGGGCAGCTACAAATTTACATTGAAAACCATAGTGGAATAAAGGAATTTAAGGATAACTATGTGAAAATATCTATACCTCAAGGGGAGCTTGAAATAAAAGGGTCAAACTTAATTATTAGAAATATATACAGTGAAGACCTTATGATTGATGGAGAAATTAGTTCCATAGAATTTAAGAAATAGGGAGGGGAAGGGTATGATTATTTCTCGTATAATCAATTACCTTAGAGGATACGTAACCGTAAAAGTAATTGGTAAAAAAGCAGAAAAACTAATAAATATAGCAGTGGAAAGAGATATTGAACTATGGAATATTAGAAGAAAAAACAATTATATATTGATTGACTTAAGTATTAAGGGTTATAAGGAGCTTTGGAAAATATGTAGAAGAATAAGCCTACCAATGAAAATAGAGAAAAAGAGAGGACTCCCCTTTCTTTTACATAAACTTTGGAAAAGGAAAATCTTTGCAATTGGGATAATTTTGTTTATACTATCATTATACATATTATCTTCCTTTGTTTGGTTTGTGGAAGTTGAAGGCTTGGAAAATATAGACGAAGGGGAGTTTACACAATTTATAAAAGAAAATGACCTAAAGCCCGGAACATTAAAGATGAATCTAGATACAGAGGATCTAGAACATAAGCTGAGGGTTCATTTCACTGATATTGCCTGGGTATCTATTAATATTACAGGGACACAAGTAAAGGTTGAAGTTGTTGAAAAGGATGGCGGGGAGATAACAGAAAAAGGACCCTCCAATGTGGTGGCTAAAAAAGATGGTATGATAACAAAAATCCTTGCATTATCAGGACAGCCAGAGGTTAAAGTGGGTCAAGTTGTGGCAAAAAACCAGGTTCTAATCACAGGGCAAATGTTTAATGAAGAATCAAGAACCCATATGCTTGTGCGCTCTTTTGGTGTAGTAGAGGCCAAAGTCTGGTATGAAGGCTATGGCGAAGCACTTCCAGAGGAAACAGAGTTTGTTGAAACTGGAAATTCAGTCACTATTAAATATCTAAACATCTTTGGTAGAAAAGTTAAAATATCTGGTAAAAGTAACCCATTTGAAAGATTTAATACCTTAGAGTCTGTAAGACCTATGCAAATAAGAACATCAAAGCTACCAGTGGAGCTAATAACCATTACATATAATGAAGTTGTAGGAGAAATAAAAAAAAGAGATGTCAATCAACTGGAGGAGTTAGCCTATAACAGAGCATTGGCTGCCGCTGAAAGAAATATTCCTGAGAATATAGAAGTTGAAAATAAAACTATTACTATTATTGAAAAAAATGATACAATAGTAAGGGTAAAGGTAGTTTTAGAAACCATTGAAGAAATAGGTAAGGTTCAGGCTATTAACATAAATTAATCTAAACTTAGGGGGTTAATTTTTTGACAAGAATTACGGAGAATATTACTATTGACCAATACCAAATATTTAGGGGTTTAAACTCCTATCAGGGTAAATATATAAATATTTTGGAAGACCAATACAAAGTTTTAATACACCTTCACAGCAGTGGTGTTGAAATAAGTGGAGAAAGATTAGAGACCGTTGAGAAGGTTACAAATATAATTAGAAACATGATTCAAATTATCGAAAATGAAGGTTATTTGGAAGAACAACAAGCTAACTATTTAGTAAAAATGAATGCTAAAGGAGAAACATTGGATATGGAAGAATTACAAGAAATAATATATACTACCTATAAGGGTAAACAAATCAAAGCTAAAACCTTGGGTCAAAAGGAGTACATTGAAGCAATTAAAAACAATGATATTATCTTTGGTATAGGACCAGCTGGGACTGGGAAAACATATCTGGCCATTGCCATGGCTGTCAAAGCCCTAAAGGAGAAAAAAGTAAACCGAATAATCCTTACTCGTCCAGCTATTGAAGCGGGTGAAAAGCTCGGTTTTTTACCAGGGGACCTTCAAGAAAAAGTGGACCCGTATTTAAGACCTATCTATGATGGCTTAGATGATATGCTAGGCCTTGAAATCTATCAAAGGTATATGGAAAAAGGCGT
The DNA here is from genome assembly GCA_964474005.1 of uncultured Eubacteriales bacterium. Lineage (GTDB taxonomy): Bacteria > Bacillota > Proteinivoracia > Proteinivoracales > Proteinivoracaceae > Alkalicella. The sequence goes on along the minus strand of CAYYRM010000121.1, from coordinate 298 downwards.
TATAGAGGTGGCGCCATTGGCTTATATGAGGGGTAGAACATTGGATAATGCTTTTATTATATTAGATGAAGCCCAAAATACCACACCAGAGCAAATGAAAATGTTTTTGACACGATTTGGTTTTGGATCAAAGGCTATAATCACTGGGGATGTAACCCAGATAGATTTGCCAAAGGGCAAATTTTCAGGTTTAATCCAAGTAAAAAAGATATTACAAGATGTGGAAGGTTTAAAATTTATTCAACTGACGGACTCAGATGTTGTGAGACACCCAATTGTTTCAGCTATAATCAGAGCC
>CAYYRM010000120.1:0-7720 GCA_964474005.1 uncultured Eubacteriales bacterium | reverse complement strand
TCTTGCGACCGTAAACCCAGATTTCACTATAATTATAACATAGCTTTGATATTTATCACACATTTGTGAGAATCTTTTATATCCTTCTTAGAATCCTTTACCTCTTATTATACCCAAGTTTACCTATTCATGTCTTAAAGCTTCAACTGGTTTCATTTTAGCTGCTCTTCTGGCAGGATACAATCCACCTATGATTCCTGTAATTAGAGAAATTATCACACCTCCAAGTAAAACCTGTGGAGCTATAATCAGTGACATATTGACAATAACAAATTTTGAAATTAAAGAATTTGCCACCATGCTAATTATCACACCAACGAAAACTCCCAGTATTCCACCTATTAAACTAATTGTACTTGATTCCACTAAAAATAAGGCAAGGATATCTTTGTTTTTTGCTCCAATTGCTTTCATTATACCTATTTCCCTTGTCCTTTCCATTACAGACATAAGCATAATATTAACAATTCCCAAACATCATATCACTAAATTCTTTTTATCCTCATTACAACCCTGGTCTAACTGGAATCTTAACCTTTGCCCTACCACTTAAATCTGATGCATCTAAATAACCGTGTTTAATCCGTAAAGTGGTATTTTCTTGCAGTGGACAACTTCCTTTATTAATCTGGCATTTCTCACATTCAAAACAGTTTATAAATTCAAACCCGTATGTGAAAGGACATGAAGATATGCAATTAGCACAACTTCCTCCGTTTACTTGCCAAAAGCGTAAGCAGCTTTCTCCGTTAATATACCATTTAAGAGCCCCTGAGTTACTGGTGTCATAGTCACTTTGAAATGTCCTTTCACCGGTGCTTATGGACCCAGAAGGGCACTCTTTTGCACATATTAGGCAGTTATCACAAAACTCTGTTATCCCAAAATCAATGGGTTTATCTGGAATCAGTGGCATATCTGTAAGTACTTTACACAGACGCACATTAGAACCATACTCTGGTGTTATCAACAATCCATGCCTACCTAACTGCCCTAAACCAGCATCTATGGCTAAAGGTATACTTAGGGCCGTATCATTCATACAAGGAATAGCTGTATATCCCAAAGCCCGTATGTACTCTGCAAGGGATACAGCGGTAATGGCCATCCTTGAGTATCCTAATGTGGCTGCCACACTGGCTGAGATTTCAGGAGATTTTTCCTGTAATTGGGGTTCCATAACAAAGGCTAATACTATGGCGTTATTAACTGATTTGGGAATATAAAACCCTTCATCGGCCTCCTTTGGCTCACCTTCATCAGTGATTATAAAGGGCTTGGCCATATCATGAGAGTAGACCCACCTCTTATCAAGGGGGGCAACCCCAGTCAAATCAGATCCATACAGTTTAGCAGCACCCTTTACCCGTTCAGTCAGTTCTTCAGTGGGTAGATTTAATTTATTTTTTGTAAGTGCATTATCAATAAATAAGGGTTGCCACTTTAAAAACTGATTATTGGGAAATCCGTAGCTCCCAACCATTAGGTTTAATGTATTAGCTCCCATGTCAAGGGCATAATCCAGCTGGGTATAACCATTTCTACCCAGTTGCATATTCTTGCCGCTATTTTCCATCATCTTTTGCAAACAACCCAAATAGCTGATTTCTCCTGTATCCTGATATGAAACTTTTACAAAAGCCTGTCGGTTAACAGGAAAACGTTCATAATTTTTTTCGTCAATGACATAGCTTCCTTTATTCCTTTCAATCTCTTTTCTTGGATACATTTTAAATCCCCCCTCACTAAAATCAATGGTTCTGATTGGCAATATTATACATATTCTCTAGCTTATACTTAAATACCTGCAATGATTTGCTAATTTTAATTAAATATTCGCAACTTTAAAGGGTTAATATCTAACTATAAACCCCTCTTCTTTTGATCCTGAAAACATGGCCTGTCAAGCAGACAGTAGAAAAAAATATGACTTAATTATTTGAATGTTCTTATACATACAACCTGTCAGACTTATCCCATCTAAGGAAAATGACGAGATATTTATATGTTAATACAGCCTATAAATTTCAAATTATCTATAATTTTAGTAAAAAAGAAGGAAATTTATAGATATTTAATGAATAATAACAAAATATTAAAATAGTATCAAAGGAGGTGCGATGATGTTTAAATATATTTCTATATTAGGTAGACTTTTGATACCATTGTCTATTGTTTTCGTTATACTATTTAGAAATAATACTACAATACCTTTAATTACTGTTTTATTAGGAATCACTTTACTTCTGTTAGCAGCATTCAAAAAGTGATCTTTTCCCTATCATATAAACCATTATACTGAACCAAGCCTTGAATATATTTTTAAATAAAAAAGGAGGTAAGTACGTTGAAAAGATTCTTAATTATTACATTATCATTAATTTTAGTTTTTCAGCTTTTCGTTGTAAATTTCGCTTCAGCAGCCCAAGCACCAGAAATGATAAAAGGAGCATATGTCAAATCTACTTTTGAGGATTATAGAGTGAGAGTTGTGGTTGAAGATTTCTATTTGGATGTTCCTGAGGCTAGGCAGTTTGCATCAAAAATGGAAGCTAGTATAAATGAAGCTTATATTTGGATAGCAGTAGCTTTGATGCCAAAAGTAGGGCCGTTTTTAGGTACAATTGGAGCATTGAGTATAGTTGACCGTCAAAGAGTAGCCAATGATATAAGAAAATTTACTGATCAAAATAGAAAAGTTCATATTAGAAAAACTCGTTGCCAGATTACTGGAGTAGTAGGGCATACAATAAGTCAATGGGATGGCAAAAGAAGTTCAGTTGCTCCAAGCATAATTCATCCGAATCAACAATTACTAGTTATTATATATCATGAATATCCTAGGGGTGGATGGGATCCTTGGCAGCCAATTCCTAACAGCGTTGAAGATGATAATCTATAGAATTACGAAATAGTGTATTCATTATTATTCAATTCTAGAACATAACAAGAGAAGAGAAGAGAAGACATCTTCTTATATTTACGAGGTTTTTTGATTTATTATATATTAATTACTATTTCCTGTTTTTTAAACAGTTGACTAAATAGCTAACATCGTTTAAATAAACCTTTAATAAAACAGGAGTATAACTATTTTAGTGTAATTGGACTTCTTACTTTCCTGATCCACTAGTAGAAAATCTAAACATATATCAGAAATCTTTTTCCCATTACTGGAGTAAATATCCATGGCTCTACTTACTAAAAGGATAAGGCAATACTGGAGAGTAACCTGAGCGATTAGTATGGTTCTTGCCCAAGATATAGAATCGGGAGTATAAATAATTTAATGTAATTGGATTTCTTACTTTATACATCTACTAGTAGAAAATCTAAACTTACATCAGAAATATTTTCCCATTACTGGGGTATAATATTCATGGCTCTTACTTACTAAGAGGATAAGGCAATACTGGAGAGTAACCTGAGCAATTAGTAAGGTTCTGCCGAGGATAGAGGATCTGACCCTCTATCTTTTTTTGTCCTTTTTTCTATCCTTGGGAGAACACAAGCGATAAACTACTGGGCAAAGTCCAGCTGTCCTTATCTCTCCGGAGTAAATTTTTGACTTAGTGGTTAGTCCATCAATACCCAATGATTAATAATTCTAATCTATTCACAAACAGTTTTATCATCGGCACCATTTAACTTAACAACCTTTCTTACAGAATCTTTTCATACTCTAATTTATCCTCGATTGAGACCTTACTTTTCCGTCCCATAAAAATACTCTTCTTGCGGTAGGCAGTTTTATTATTTTAACTGTCTATCGCAAGGGGAGCATATCACTAAGCTGAAGAGGGGTTTTTAGGAAGTTATGACTGTATATTTAAAATGTCACACCTTTGCATACCGCAAAGTCCATGGGCAATTTACCATGCACTTTAAGGCACATGAGCATTTAAAAACATCAACTATATTTTCTCGGCTTCCATCTTCACTCCACTTATTTCCATGTATGGCTTTTGCGGGGCACACATTTTTACAAACCTCACATTCCCCACATTTTGAAGGGGTCAGTGGATATTTTTCTACAGGTATTGGAGCATCTGTTAACAATGTACACATACAAAAGGCACAACCATACTCCTCGCTGATTAACAAGTTATTTTTGCCGATGAACCCCAATCCCCCCAGTAAAGCTATGGTTTTATGTGGCAAAGTGCTTGTTCTGGTTTGTGGGGAATAGTTTCCCGTTTTCTCATTGTTATTTTCCGATTGAGAATAGGCCGAATAACCCTGTTGTTGTATATACTCTTCCAGCCAATCAGCTAGTTCGTTCACCTTTTCTTCTTTGTCCAAATAATCATCGTGCTCCACTGGTGTCTTATTATACATATCCCATACAAAGTCTTTTGATAAGGCCATACAGATAATTATCGCCTTAGTGAAACCTTGGGTTTGTTCTGGTGATAACTGTGATATGTCAACAAAACGAATAATGTCTGCACCTCTCTCATTCAAAGATGCCTTTAACTCTCTCTCCATCAAAGTTTCCCTACTCTCCTAATTATTTAACCTATTCTATCACCCAATATTTACTGCCATCTTTTTCTCTATCTAAAAAGCCATATTCAATTAGATATCTTCTAATTAAAACATAATCATCGTAAATATCCTTTAGTATTTGATTAATCTCTTTTTCTGTGTAGTTGACCCCAACTTCAAAACGTTTAACTATATGTCTTAGTATGGCTATTTTCCTTTTTTCCTTTTTCACTGGAAAAGTTGTTAAAGGTCCTTCTAGACCGTTTTTAAAATACGTGTTTAAAATCTTCTCATTTTCTTCTTCGGTAATGGCATATCTCTCATCCACCACGGTAGCCCCCCTATGAATTGGTATGAATTTATTCTTTTGATTTTCCTTGTTCGAGACGTTTATCTCCAAGAGCTTCATAATTGCTAAAAACAGCTTAGTTTGCTTTTCCTTTTCCCTCAATGTAAAACGATGATTCCGTATAGTAGAAGTACTTCCACCCCCAAGTTCTTTTACAACCTCTGCATCATTGTATCCTTGATAAAATAAGCCAAGGAGGTTTTTTTGGTGGTCAGTGAGCCCTGTCAATTTTTTATTTAAATTAATCAGATAATCAAACGTGGAGTTATGCTCTTTAGCTATGTGTAGTCTAGTATATTTCTCTGCCTCATAGTAATCTTCATCATCTTTGTAAATAACACCTTTAACAAAGGCTTTTCCACAAATTAAACATAAAAATTCCTCTTTTTCATTGTTATAGATATACCCTCTAACAATCTCCTCAACGGAAGCTTGCCAAAACAACTGTGATAAATCTTCCATGTAAACATCACATCCATCTGTTTATTTATTATATAAACATTTTATCTAAACGTTTAGATAATGTCAAGTCTATTGATTTTAAAGAATTCAAATTAAAAAACCTAAAATCCATTGAGGATCTTAGGTTATATTGTAATCCCTACATTTATTGTAAAAGCTTAGGTACCCTTCTTAGTCAATTGTGGGCTGACCATGTCTTCTGGTCTAACATACCTATGGAATTCTTCTTCAGTCAATATACCTAATTTAACAGCCTCATCTTCTAATTTTGTTCCATTGACATAGGCTGCCTTAGCTATTTTAGCTGCATTTTCATACCCTATATGGGGGTTTAAGGCGGTAATTAGCATCAGAGAATTTTCCAAGTTATGCTTTATTCGTTCTTTATTTGGGACAATGCCTTTTACACAGTAATTATTGAAGCTATTAATTGAGTCTGTCAATAATCTAATTGATTGCAAATAATTATATATGATCACAGGCATATATACATTTAATTGAAAATTACCTTGAGAAGCTGCAAACCCGATACATGCATCATTGCCAAACACTTGACAGCACACCATGGTTAGGGCTTCGCATTGGGTAGGATTTACTTTCCCTGGCATTATTGAACTTCCAGGCTCATTCTCTGGGATAGAAATTTCACCTAAGCCAGATCTTGGTCCACTGGCCAACCATCTAATATCATTGGATATTTTCATAAGGTTTGCTGCAAGGGCCTTCACTGATCCGTGTGAGTTTACCAGTGCATCCTTACTGGTCAGTGAATGAAATTTATTGTGTGCTGAAACAAATTTAGTCTTTAGCTCATTGGATATTTTTTCAGCTGTTAAAAATCCGAAATCTGGATGTGTATTAAGCCCTGTTCCTACTGCTGTACCTCCAATGGCTATTTCTCTGACAAAATCCATACTGGATTTAATCATGGTTTTGGAATTTGTTATCATTTTGAGCCAACCACTGATTTCTTGTCCTAGGGTTATAGGTGTAGCATCTTGTAGATGGGTTCTTCCAATCTTAATTATATCTTTGTAAGTAAATGACAATTCCTCCAATGTACTTTCCAATTTCACCATTGCAGGTAGTAAGTTAGTTTCTACCTCCAGTACTGCTGCAATATGCATCGCAGTTGGGAAACTGTCATTTGAGCTCTGGCCTAGATTAACATCATCGTTGGGATGTATTTTTCTACTCAAGGGCAGTTGATTTCCTAGATGAGCGATTACTTCGTTTATGTTCATATTGGATTGGGTGCCACTGCCCGTTTGCCAAACACTTAAAGGAAACTCCCCCCTATGTCTACCTGAAATTATTTCATTGCATATAACAACAATTGCCTCAGCTATATCCTTTTCCATCAATCCAAGCTCATGGTTAGTTTGAGCAGCACATTTCTTTAATATAGCCAGTGCGTGAATTATTTCTTCAGGCATTTTTTCCTTTCCGATGTTGAAATATTCAAGACTTCTTTGAGTCTGGGCTCCCCAAGATTTGTCTTTAGGTACTTTAACTTCACCCATGGTGTCTCGAGCTATGCGATATTCCACTTGCTATCACCTCTCTTTTGTGAGTGTATCTTATAAAATATAAAGCACTCTCATACTTACTCTTTATAGTTTATAATAATCAGTTAAACTAATAGATACTTTTTATTAGTTTTTTTATTATATCATAACTTAAGTACTAATATTAAAAAAAACGTGGTTATAGGAACATTGGTTCCCTTGCTTTTTTCTAGACATACTAATTATAATTTTTTAAAATTTTTGGCTTTTATTAAATATTTTGGATATAATATTTACCATCAAACTTTTAGGAGTGTTTTAATGATTAAATCAATTAAGCATGACTGTAGCCATGGCAACCACGTACATGGTCATAACTGTGATCACCATCATACCCACAATGTAAACAAAACTATATTGCTCACACTAGATGATTATTCCACCATGGAATGTAATGTTCTTAATATTTTTGAAGTAAATGAACAGCTATATATAGCCCTTCTTCCAAAAGGCAAAAACAATGCTATGCTTTATCGTTTTAAAGAAACTAATGATGGCCCACAGTTAGATAACATTGAATCTGAAGAAGAGTATAAAACCGTAGGTAAAATTTTTCTTAATATAATCGAAGGTAAAAACAAATAAAAATATAGCCAAGGATAAAGTCCCAGTGGGAGTGTCCTTGGCTATATTTATTTATGCTTCTCGTTTAAATTTAGTAATTTATATCACTTCAATAAGTTCATACCCCATTGACCCTAACCCTATCTTTTCTGCATGCTGAAGTGATACTCTACCCTTTTCAAAAAGCTTCTCACCACTGTTTTCCTGAACTAGATCTAGACAGGCTGTATCTAAGGCAACAGGGTCCTTGGCTGCAAAAATACCAATGTTTCCTGTGATGGGTTCCATA
>CAYYRM010000119.1:0-7999 GCA_964474005.1 uncultured Eubacteriales bacterium | reverse complement strand
AAGTATTGAATTCAAAAACAGTCTTATTCCAAATAGTACAATACCTAAGGTATAAAGATTTAACTCCCCAAGTTTTTCAACAATTTTAGTTCCATAAAATAGGGTTGGCAATTCGCTCATAGCCACTGCAAATAACACTATTCCCAGCATGGAAACATCTCCACCGGTATTTTCCACAAGCAAATATATATATGTTGAGTGCATTCCTATGGCTATGTTAACTATTACAATTGATAGCATAAATAACGAAAACCTTTTGTCTTTTACCAATAATAGTAAATCCTCTAGGCTAGCTTTTCGAACACTGGCCGTTGGTTTAAAACGTATGGAAAAAACTAAAAAGCCTCCCAGTATCATTAGTATAGAATAAATCAAATACGAGCTGTAAATTCCATACTGTTTTATAATATAACCAGTGGCCAATGCACAAATTGCAAAACCTATGGAACCCATCATTCTAATCCTACCATATTGTATTTCCCTGTGAGCAGTAATAATCTCATAGGTATAAGCATCTGAGATGGGGAATATGGAGCTTTGGAAGAAAATTATCACAGCTATACTTATTAAGATATATAAATAATTTTGAGCAAAAACAAAGTTGAATATAAGTAATGAACATGTAAAAATGATAATTAACAGGGTTAGGCGTTTGTTAAAGAACTTATCTGTAAGAAAACCCCATAAGGGCTGTGAAATTACTGCAATGATTGAATTTAGTGCTAGAGCAACTCCTATTTGGGTATAACTCAAACCCCTTTGTTGTAAATATGGTGTTAAATAAGGTAAAAAAGCTGCGATTGCTGCATAGAGGGTTATATAGGTAAAACTCAATTTTACTGGCAGCTTACTGTCCAACATCACTTTTGTGCACCCCTTTTCGAAATTCAGATATTCTTTTGCAAGATTAGGCTATGACACAAAGTCATAGCCTATTTTATAAACTTAAGCTGATTTTTTCTCCACTTCATTGGTAATCTGTCTCTCATCACTGACTTTTTCTTCTTGTAACAGCTTTTTATCTAATATTAAAAAGAATGGGTAGTATATAACTAATGATACTATAACAATTATTGCCTGCAATACAGAAACCCTCCATCCACCTTGAATGAAACCTGAGACAACAGTGGGAATCAGTGGTGGTATTTGTATAGCTATAAGCCTTGGTACCAAACCCATTGCAGTTGCAAAATAAGCCAATGTTCCTGATATTAGGGGTGTTAAAATAAATGGTATTGCTAAAGTTGGATTCATCACCATTGGAGTACCATATAGTAACGGCTCGTTGATGTTTACAATACTGGCAGGAAGTACTACTTTCCCCAATTGAGAAAGTTTCTTACTTTTAGCCTTATATGCCATTAGTAATGCAAGCCCCATGGTAGTTCCTGCTCCACCCACTAGAACATAAGTCCACATAAACTTTGTTCCTATGATGTTAGGTATTGTTTCACCAGCTGTAAACGCAGCAAGATTTTGCAAGTCCATGGACATCCAAATTGGGTTCATCATCGATAATATAAGCATGGTGCCATGGATACCAAGTAACCAAGACCCTGCCATGGCTAAAATTGCCAAAAGCAATGCCCAGTAGCTTCCTCCAATAACTTGGAGGGGTACTTGGATAAAATTAAAAACAAAATGGTGTATACTTTGATGTTGGCTATTGAAATAACCACCCACCCCTAAAAATATTGAAATTACTAATATTACTGGTAAAAGTGATTCAAAGGATTCTTTGATAGTCACAGGTACCCCTTCAGGCATTCTTATTACCAAACCCTTATCTAAGAAAAACACCAATAATCTTGTTGATACAAGACTGATAATTATTGCCACAAAAAGCCCTTTAGGTCCTATCCATTCAAAGGATAGAGCTTTAAAAGCTATCCCTGTTTCATTAACCATTTCACCAATGGGAGTTACCAGTAGGAAACATACCAAACCCAGTAACCCAGGAATGGTTCCCTTTAAGCCAAACTGCTCCCCTAGGCGATAAGCAATAAAAAACACCACCAGTAATGAGATAACTTCCATACTCATCACCGCAGGCAATAGTAGTAGTTGCCTAATCCCTGTGGATGTAATAAAATTTGAATAGCTTTCTATACCGATATTAGCCAAAAGGGAAAATAAAGACCCTGCTAACATGGCAGGTATTAAGGAAGCAAACCCTGTGGAAATGGCGGCTAAATATTTGTTTTTTGAGAAATTATTTAAAAAAGGTAGAAGTTTATTCTTGATTATCTGTTTCATGCCAATCCTCCTAAAATTATTAGACTATATTCAAATATTTATAATTTGCAATTTACGTGCCAATACACTTATACATCTAGTAAACCCCAGTAAAAATGGCATATATCTTGCATGCTAAAACATAATAAAACACTATGAAACTGTATAATATTTTTACAATATTTTGAGGAGATGATATTTGTGGGTTATAAATTAATATGTATTGATTTGGATGGTACCCTATTAACTGATGACAATGTGATAACAGAAACATCTAAAAACGCTTTAAAAAAAGCAAATGATCTCGGGGTACATGTGGCCATAAGCACAGGAAGAACCTTTGTGGATGCCAGACATTATTCGGAACTTATAGGTATTAGGACACCTATAATCTCATCTAATGGTGCTTACATTTTAGATGGTAAATCAGAGGAGATTATTTACAGGAATGTTTTGACGAAAAATTTATTAAAAGATATTTTTCAGGTGTTAAACAAATATAATGTCACCCCAGGGTTAAATACCCCTACAAAAAAGTACTATGGTAGTGATTATGCCAATCTTTTAAATTACTTAGATGAAAAGAGTAAAAGGCTCAATGTAACCATAAATGTTTATGACAGAGAATTTGTTGAAGATCACCTAAGATGGGCTGAGGTTATAGAAAAAGAGGAGAATAATATTATCAAATGTGAAGTTTACTGTGATGTAGATATCGTTGCTAAAATTCGCAAGGAATTGGAAAAACATGCAGAGCTTGAAATAGTTGCATCAACCCACGGAAGTATTGAACTTATGTGTAAGGGAGCTTCTAAGGGCAGAGGTGTTGAGATGTTAGCAGCACATCTGGGCGTAAGCTTACAGGACGTAATTGCAATAGGTGATAGTGAAAATGATCGCTCCATGGTTCAAGTGGCAGGTCTTGGTGTGGCCATGGGGAACGCCCTACCCATGGTTTTAGATGTGGCTGATTATGTTACAGCTTCCAACAATGATGAAGGGGTTACTAAGGTGGTAGAGAAGTTTATATTAAATCTCTAAAGGGAAAGTCTAGTTAGACTTTCCCTTTCCTTTTTTAAACTATGGGAAATATAATATTTGCCATGTAGATTACCGCCACAAGGCTTATAGCACCTAATAGTGTAGAAAACATTACTGTCTGGGATGCAAAGTCAGGATAATTGTCGAACTCCACTGCTATCAAAGCAGTGTTTACCGCAGTTGGTACTGCTGTGGATATCAGTAGGACTTGGGCGATTATCCCCTCAATCCTTAGGATGTAGATAAAAAAGAGGGCAATAACTGGTCCTACCAATAATCTTACGAAAACAGACAGGTAAACTTCTTTGTCGTTAAGTTGAATTTTTGTTTTTGATAGCTGAACACCTAAAGCAATTAGTGCAATGGGTACCAGTGCACCCCTAGCATATTCCAAAGCTGGCCAAATTGGCGCCTGGGTTAGGTCGTAGGAAAACATTTTAAAAATAAATGGCAATGGAACAGCATAAATTGCTGGCATTTTTAAAATTTTCATAACACATTCTTTGACACTAGATTTGGCACGACCTGCATTAAGGAAACCGATGGTGTTTGTTGTAATGTTTTGGACAACTAGAACCATTATTTGAGCGGTTAAGGCAATGTTCAAATACGGAGTTTCTCCGTTTATAACAAATGGTGGACTACTAAATACCAATGTAATTAACGGAATACCTATATTTCCTGAGTTGTAGAAAATAACTGAATTTGTAAAGGCATTTTTTAGTCCTTCATCATAGCCTTTGATTTTCGCTATAAACCAAACAAGTATCATGTTTGTAATAAGTATTAAGATGGCTACGGCTAATACTTTTAGCATTTCAAAAGGAATATCTGTGGTGTATAGGTAAACAAATGTAAATGCAGGAACAAAGATATAAAAGTTTAACTTTGATAAGGTTTGTACATCTAGGTCAAATTGCTTACTTAGTAAGTAACCCAATATTATTAGAGTAAAAATAGGTACAATGTTATTTGTTAAAATAAAAAAGAAAATGTCCATTACTTCCCTCGTCTCCTCCTGTTGTTGATACTAAATTGTGCATCATCACTACTTATAAAAGCAATATTTATGCCAAAACACTAAAAAAGCGCCCAGGGCGCTTTCTAGTTTTTAACTTAATGGGGGAATCTTTTGAAATTGTTACATTGTTACTCCTTCTGATTGAATTTCTTCAGCGTTTGCCTTTTCTTCAGCTAGTAATTGCTTTTCATAAAGCTTGAAGAAAGGATAGTATACTGCCCCAGATACAAAGAAGAGCACTACAACTAAAATCAACGCACCGATATTCCAATTGGCGGCCCACATGGCCCCTATTGGAGCTGGAGTAGTCCATGGTGGCTGAGAGATAACCTTAGCCACTAATCCAGTACTTAGTGCAAAGTAAGCAATTGTTGCATTGATCATAGGGGCTAGAATAAATGGTATACCTAATAATGGGTTCATAACTATAGGAGAACCAAAAATTATCGGTTCATTAATGTTAAATAACCCTGGGACTATAGCAACTTTACCAATTGCGTTTAGATGAGATGCTTTACTCCTTAGGTAAAGAAATGCTAAGGCCAGTGTGGCACCTGAACCACCTAAAACGATATAAAATGCCCAGAATGGTTGAGCAAAAATTGCTGTTAATGGTTTGCTTGCCTCAAGTAATTCTTGGTTTGTAGTTAAATTAGCTAAGTAGAATGGAGTTAAAACACCATTTACGATACTTGCACCATGGATCCCAGCAAACCACAAAATATGAGCTAAAAATACTGCAAATAATATTGCTGGAAGTGTGTCAACACCTGCTACAAGTGGTTTGAATGCTTCCATAACAAGTGCTGGAATCGAAAACCCTGTAAAGTGTTTGATAATTAGACTAAATGGATATAGGGTGGACACCATTAAAAACACAGGTATTAGTGCATCAAAGGAAGCAGCTATGGCTGGGGGAACCCCATCAGGCATTTTTATTGTTATGTTTTTAGATTTTAAGAATCTCATTAGTTCAATTGAATAAAATGATGTCATAATTGCAGTGAATACACCTTTACCATCCATGTAAGTGGTAGGCAAAGCGCCATTTACCGCTTCTGCACCCACTAATAGGAAAGCTGCTAACGATAGAAGCCCACCAGATAAAGGATTTAGGTTATAGGATTTGGCTAAAGCATAACCTATGGATGTAGAAATAAATAAAACCATTATTTGCATTGTCATTCTATATGGCACCATTAGAGTATCAAAATGATTACCTGCAAAAGTTACCCATGCTTTACCTATGAAATTGTTTGTGTCAGCAGGAAATGGTGGGAAAGCTAAAATCAACATTATAGAACCTACGATCATAAAAGGCATTGCCGCTATGAAACCATCACGCATAGCACTGATATGTCTTTGGTTACCTACCTTGGCAACCACTGGCATCATGGACTGTTCAATCCATTTTAAAAAATTTTGCATTTGAAAGCCTCCTTTTAAACATTAAGTTTTTCAGAGCATCCTGCAAAGATCTTTTTATGTCAGTTAATTAAGTAAGTTGAAATCAATGCAGTAACCTTGATTCCCCCATAAATCTATATTACTATATGCAAATATTGTACCAATACACAATAACCCGAATTGAGTAATAACCATAATTTTTGTATTATTTAGTGTTTTGCGACAACTAAAATTTATAAGACAGATGAAACACTAAAAGACCCTCTTCTTAAGAAGTGGGTCTTTTAATAAAAACTTATCTAATTACTCACCAAAATTATTGGCGAATAATTCCTTGATTGCATCAAGGGCAGCTTGCTCATCTGGTCCTTCTACCTTGATAACAACTTCTGTACCTTCATTGGCTCCCAGTGCCATGATACCCATTATACTTTTTGCATTTACAGAGGTTTCACCTTTAAACACTGTAACATCTGATTGGAACTTTGTGGCTGTTTGAACCAATAAAGCTGCTGGTCTTGCATGTAGACCTGTTTTATTTGTAACCGTTAATTTAGCTTCTACCATTTTAAATCTCCTTCCAAACAACTTATTTATTTATCAGTTTTAGTTTTTGAAAAACTGTGGTAAATATTCTTTATTTTCGTTTAAAATATCTTCAAGTAATTTTTCTGCAACTAAGCTATCCTGCACCAGTGGATTAGCCACCAAGGCAAGTAAAGCTTTAGCTTTATCACCAGTTACAGCATCCTCAATGGTTAATTGCTCATATGCTTTAACAGCTTGTAAAAGTCCAGTAATTGCAATGGGTAGTGGCTCTGCGTTTAATGGATGAGCACCCCTTTTATCTATAACTGCATTTGTTTCAATGGCAACATCATTTGGTAGTTCACTTACTGTGCCATTGTTTCTAACATTTACTGTCATAACGATTTTTTTGTCGTTATAAATTGCATTTATAAGTTCACATGCAGCATCTGAATAATATTGTCCCCCACGGTTTTCAAGCTCTTTTGGTTTTACTTTAAGGTTTGGATCATTGTATAGTTCAAATAGTTTCTCTTCTACTTTTTTAACAACTTCACCCCTAGTACCTTCACCCTCTGCAGCTTTGTATTCTTCAGATAGCATTTTCTCAGGTAAATAGAAGTATCTGTGGTATGGGCAAGGTAATGCACCTAGACTTTTTATGTGGTCGATTGACCAGTCAACTAACTTGATATTTCTTACTGTGAAAGATTTACCATTTGCAATGTTCTCTAGTAGCTGACCTGTTACATCTACACCTTTGTGGTATACCTTTCTACCCCAAACTAAGTGGTTAAGGCCTACTAGGTCCATGAAGATTTCATTGGTTTCCACATCTAATATTTTAGCAGCCATATTCTTCATGATTATTGGAACATTACATAATCCCACTGTTTTAATTTTTGTGTGTTTAAGTACTGTTTCAGCTATGATACCAGATGGATTAGTAAAGTTTACTAGCCATGCGTCTGGACAAAGCTCTTCCATGTCTTTACATATATCTAGGATAACTGGAATGGTTCTTAGGGCTTTGGCGAACCCACCAGCCCCTGTGGTCTCTTGACCAATTCTGTTATATCTTAAAGGAATTTTTTCATCCCTAATTCTCGCATCTAATAGTCCCACACGGAATTGTGTTGTTACAAAGTCTGCATCTTTTAAAGCTTCTCTTCTATTTAGTGTTAAATGTACTGTACAATTAATGCCTGCTTCCTGAACCATTCTTTTGGCTAGGTTTCCAACGATTTCAAGTTTTTCTTTGCCTGCTTCGATATCCACTAACCAGATTTCTTTAACTGGCAATTCACTATGTCTTTTAATAAAGCCTTCAATTATTTCTGGTGTATAGCTTGAGCCACCACCAATGGTAACGATTTTTAATGGCTTGGTCATGGTTAGACACTCCTTTTTTATATACACATTTTTGTATGGTGCTATAAATTACTCAAGCTTGCCCATTTAGGGCAAGCTTGAGATTTATTTTGAAGGGTGAAAGCCTTCGTTATTTAACTATTAAGCTGCTTGAGAATCAGAAATGTTAGCTTGTTCTTCAGCTAGAAGTTGTTTTTCATATAGCTTGAAGAATGGGTAGTAGATAGCACCAGATACGAAGAATAGTACCACAACTAGTACTGCTGCACCTACATGCCAGTTAGCTGCCCACATAGCACCTACAGGAGCTGGAGTTGTCCATGGTGGAGCTGCAACAACTTTACCAACTAGACCTGCTCTAAGAACAAAGTAAGCAATTGTTCCGTTTACCATTGG
>CAYYRM010000118.1:0-8036 GCA_964474005.1 uncultured Eubacteriales bacterium | reverse complement strand
TTAATCAAGGAATATAATCGAAAGGAGAATTTTTATGGCTATTAAATTAGTAATTGATAGTACAGCTGATTTATCCCAAGAAATAATCGATAACTATGACATTAAAGTAGTTCCGCTTAACGTACATTTTGGAGAAGAGTTATTCAAAGATGGTGTGGATTTAAACACCGAGAGTTTTTTTAGTAAACTAAAATCCACAACTGTTATGCCTAGGACATCACAGCCCTCCCCAGGGGATTTTCACAGTGTTTACAGCTCTTTGCTGGCAGAGGGGCATTCGGTTATATCAATTCATATTTCTGCTAACTTAAGTGGTACTCATCAATCTGCAGTTATTGCTAAAAATATGTTGCCCGATGGTGATATAACCATAATTGATTCAAAATCCGCATCTTTGGGACTAGGACTGATAGCTTATCAATGTGCTAAACTAATTGAATCTGGCAAAACTGTGGACGAGATAGAAAAAATTGCCCTACAATTGATTGAAGATCAAGTAATTTGCTTTGGTGTCGATACCTTGGAGTTTTTGCATAAAAATGGTCGTATTGGTAAAGCTTCAGCCCTTTTTGGTACTTTATTAAATGTAAAACCAATACTAACATTAACTCAAGAGGGTGTTGTGGCTCCTTTAGGTAAAGTTAGGGGTAAAAATAAGGTTATTCCATACCTAGTTGACAAGGCTGTGGAAAAATTCGGTGATAGTGAAGTCAATATCGCCATTGCCCATGCATTATCCCCTGAGCAAAGTGAAGCATTATTGAATACAGCTAAAGAAAAACTAAATGTCAAAGAAGTTATTGAGGGTAATATAGGTAGTGTTATTGGCACACATACTGGGCCCGGTGTAATAGCTATAGTTGTTCATAAAAAATTATTTTAATACCCTTGAAAACATTGGGTAAAATATGTAAAATATATGGGAAAGGAGGTGGCTGAAATGAATGTATTTGACAGAGTAAAGAAAATTATCATTGAAAATACAAGTGTAAGTGAAGATGTAGTGGCTTTAGATGCCAGCTTCCAAGAAGACTTAGATTTAGACTCATTGGATATCATGGATTTACTTATGAACTTCGAAGAAGAGTTTGATTTGCAAATACCTGATGAGGAACTACAGAAAATGAAAACTGTTGGTGATGTAGTAAATTACATCAATGAAAATCTATAAATAGTGATAGGCCCCGTTTCATCGTGATGGTGCGGGGCTTATTTGTAAAATGGGGTGGAAAAATGGCTTCAATAGAGAAAATCTTAACTAAGTTTAATATACCGCTTGCCAACAAAAAGAGATTTGTTCAAGCCTTTACCCATACTTCATATACCTTTGAACACAACCTAGGACTAAAAGGACATAATGAAAGATTGGAGTTTTTGGGTGATGCTGTTTTAGAATTAATTATAAGTAAATATTTATTTAATTTCACAACGGAAATAACTGAAGGTGAGATGACAAGGCTAAGGGCTCAAATAGTTTGCGAACAATCCTTGGTAAAGGCATCAAAGCGGTTAGATTTTGGTAGTTTCTTACTTTTGGGAAAAGGTGAAGAAAAAACTGGAGGAAGAGAAAAACCTTCCATTTTAGCTGACACCTTTGAAGCCTTTGTGGGGGCATTGTATTTAGAGGTTGGATTTGACAGATGTTACGATATTGTTGTGGATATACTGAAAACAGAAATCAACGATGCTTTTATTAAAGGAGAAACAGATTATAAAACTCAATTGCAAGAGTATGTCCAGAAAAATGGCGTAAACCAGCTTCTTTATAAGGTTATAAAGGAAACTGGCCCTGATCACAACAAAGAATTTACTACTTCTGTAATCCTTGATGATAAAGTATTGGGAACTGGTATTGGAAAAAGCAAAAAGCAAGCTGAACAAAATGCTGCAAGGAAAGCATTGGAAAGTTTTCTAAATTAGCGGAGATTTTAATCTCCGCTAAAATTTATTTTATTTTTCGTATTAAAATGTTACAATAAGGGCAGGAGGGGTAAACAAATGTTTCTAAAAAAAATCGAATTAAATGGATTTAAATCCTTCGCCAATAAAACAGAGTTTGAAATAAACAAAGGTATTACTGCGGTGGTGGGACCCAACGGAAGTGGTAAAAGCAATATAATCGACGGCATTAAATGGGTTTTAGGTGAGCAAAGTGCAAAAACACTTAGGGGCTCAAAAATGGAGGATGTGATTTTTTCTGGCTCTGATAGCAGAAAACAAAAAAATTATGCTGAAGTATCCCTTACCTTTGATAACCAAGATAAAAAACTAGACATTGATTTTAGGGAAGTTAGTATACTTCGTAGAATATTTAGGGACGGAGAAAGTGAATACTTTATCAATAAAACCCCATGTCGTTTAAAGGATATTCATGAGCTTTTCATGGATACTGGGGTAGGGCGTGAAGCATACTCAATAATCAGTCAAGGGCAGGTTGAAGAGATCTTAAACAGTAGACCTGAAGAAAAAAGACTAATATTTGAAGAGGCCGCAGGTATTGTAAAATATAAAAACAAAAAGAAGGAAAGTTTAAAAAAACTAGAGGAGACAGAGCAAAACCTAGTTAGGGTTGATGATATTTTATATCAATTAGAACAAAGCATTCCACAATTACAGGTGGAGGCAGAAAAGGCTTCTCATTTTAAAAATATTAAGGGTAGGTTAAAAGGATTAGAGGTTGCCGTTGTATTGGACAAAATCAACAACCTAGAAAACCAATACATAGAAACAGAGAAGCAAATTGAGGAAAGAAAACTTTTGCAAACAGAGGTGCAAAGGGCCTATGAGCTGGTGGAAAATGAAAACGAGGAATTAGCACTTGCGAAAAATCAGCTGGAAAACGAAAAGAATAGACTTCGGGATCTTGAAATTCAGTTGATGAAAGAATTGGAAAGTGTTAAATACTCCATCCAATTAAATAACCAGCAGATAAATGAAGCAAAGAAACGCATAGAAGGTATAAAGTTCGAAAACAGTGAATTGGAGAACTTCATAGATGAGGGTAAAGTAGAATCCCAAAAAATTGAAACCAAATTATTAGAATTAAATGAGCAAATGTTCAATGAAAACAAAACCCTTGCAGAAGAAGATTTGAAGGTTAAAGGTATTTTGGAGAACATCGAAAGGGATAAAATAGAATTGGATAACCTTAAAGATAAGGTTATCGATATCCTCAATATCGTTGCCACATCTAAAAATGAAATCAAAAATATTGAAGGCAATATAAGAAGGATTGAAAATGATTGTGAACGTAAGAAAAAGGAAGTGGGTATTTTAGGTGATAGGAGTACTGAACTTAGCTTAAAAAAGAGTCAGTTATCCCAAGATTTAGATGTATATAAAAATAACATTACAAAAAAAGAACAACTGCACAATGAAATAGAGACTAAAAAGAAAAATATTTCCAATGATATCAATAAGTTAACTACCCAAAAAGTTAACAAAACAAATTCTTTAAATGAATTGATATCAAAAATTAAAGGTCTAACTAATTTAGAGGAATCCCTTGCTGGCTATAATGTAGGTTCAAAGGAAGTATTAAAAAAATACAAGGACAATCCCTCATTGTCAGGGGCAGTGGCCCAGCTAATAGAGGTGCCAAATCATTTAACTTTGGCATTAGAGATCGCCTTAGGCAGTAGCTTACAGCATTTAGTGGTTAAGGATGAGAATTTTGCATCAGAGGCAGTGGATTATCTAAGTAAAAATAGACTTGGGCGAGCCACCTTCTTACCCCTAACAATTATTAAAGGTAGCAGTATGGAGATTGATGATGAAGGGGTCTTAGGTGTTGCATCTAAGCTTGTAAACTATGATAAAAAGTATCAGGGTATAATAGACTTCCTACTAGGTAAAATTATCATAGTGGATAATTTGCAAACCGGTTTAAAAATTGCAAAAAAATATGGTTATAAATTTCGCATTGTATCCCTTGAAGGTGATGTAATTAATGCAGGGGGCTCCATAACAGGTGGAAAATACAGTGGAAAATCCTCGGGGTTACTTCAAAGAAGTGCAGAGATTGATCAACTAAAATCACAGCGGGAAGTTTTAATTGGTGAATTAAATGTCACAAATCTAAATCTCAAAGAATTAGACAATAAGTTAAATATTCAAACAGCACAGGAAACTGACATAAAATCTGAGCTGGAAAAATTAAATAAAGAAAAAAATGAGTTAGCACAACAATTGCTATTGACTGAACAAGAACTAAAAAATGTCACTGATCATATTAACTTAGTGGCGCAGGAACTCTCGTTTTTAGAAAAGGATCAATTGGAGCTTATATCTAAATTAAATGATAACAAGGTCATTTCAGAACAAAAAAGCAAAGAACAACAAGAACTAAGTGCTAAAATTACAAGACTGAACGATAAAATAATTACAAATAATGATCAGTATGAAACCCTCAAGGCCAGGTCAGTTAGTAAAAAAATTACCCTTGCTTCTTTAGAACAACAAATTAACTCATTAAAGAAGCAATTGTCTATGCAACAGGAAAATAAAAATAGAAGTTTAGTGAAGCTAGAAAATAATAATTCAGTATTGAATAAGTTAAATGAGGAATTAATATATCTGGGGAAAGATACCAGTATCCTTAATAAAAACCAAATTGACTTAGAGGAAAAGAAGATAGAATTATCCAAAAAAATCGATGAAAACAGCAATGGAAAAAGGGATCTTGACCACAAAATAGTATCCGTTACTCAAAAATTTAAAGATCTGGAGAACAGCAAGGAGCAAATAATCTCTAAAATCAACAATCTAAACTTAAAAAAATCAAAAATTATACTGGAGTTAGATGGTTGTACAGAAAAATTATTAAGTGATTACTTTTTAACGGTCACCGAAGCAAAAAAATTAGATCTACCCATTGTAAATGATAAGGATAGCATAAAGGAAATTAACATTTTAAGGGAAGATTTAAAAGGGCTAGGTGAGGTAAACTTAGGGGCCATTGAAGAGTTTTCCAAGGTTAAATCCAAAATAGAGTTTTTACAAACACAAAAAAGTGATTTGAATAAAGCAAAACTTGATTTAAGAAAAGTAATTATGGAAATGGATAAACAAATGGCGGTGCAATTTGAACAATCCTTTGAGAAAATAAAAATATACTTCTCAGAGGTATTTCAAAAACTGTTTAATGGAGGGAGAGGTTACCTTAGATTGACAGAGCCAGACAACATTTTAGAAAGTGGTGTGGAAATTTTTGTGCAGCCACCAGGCAAGAAGCTTCAGTCCATGACCCTTTTATCAGGGGGAGAAAAGGCTTTGACAGCCATTGCTTTGCTTTTTGCCATTTTAAAAACTAAACCATCTCCGTTTTGTGTATTAGATGAAATTGAAGCATCCTTAGATGAGGCCAATGTGGATCGCTTTGGAGCTTTTTTACAGGAAATGGCCCAGGAGAGCCAATTCATTGTGGTAACCCATAGAAAAGGTACCATGGAATGTGCAGATATCCTTTATGGAATTACCATGGAAGAGTATGGCATATCAAAACAAATATCTGTAAATCTAGATAAGAAGGTAGGTTAGTAAATTGTCACTTTTTAACCGCTTAAAAGAAGGTCTTAATAAAACTAGAAATAATATTATGGGTGGTATTGAAAGGGTCATTACAACCTTTCAAAAGCCTGATGAAGAGTTTTTTGAAGAAATGGAAGAAGTTTTACTTTCTTCAGATGTTGGAGTAAAAACCACCATGGAGTTAATCGATGAACTGAGGACCCATTGTAAAACAAACAAGGTTTTAAATGGCGATGACATCAAAAATTTCTTTAAGGAAAACCTTGCACATCACTTTTCCAGTCAAAATAATAAGTTAATTACAGCAGAAGCCCCACCCACTGTTATATTAGTCTGTGGAGTTAACGGCGTTGGTAAAACCACTACCATAGGAAAACTAACAAACATGCTAAGGGATGATGGAAAAAAAGTACTATTAGTTGCGGCAGATACCTTTCGAGCAGCGGCCATTGAACAATTAAAGATTTGGGGCCAAAGAAACGGAGTGGATGTAATCAGTCATCAAATGGGTAGTGACCCAAGTGCCGTAATTTATGATGGAATACAGGCCGCTAAATCCAGGAAGGTTGATTATGTAATATGTGACACAGCTGGAAGACTACACTCAAAGGTCAATCTCATGGAAGAACTACGGAAAATAACCCGAGTAATAAAAAAGGAAATCCCCAATGCACCCCATGAATCCCTATTGGTTTTAGATGCCACCACAGGCCAAAATGCAATGATGCAAGCAAATGCTTTCAAAGAGGCCACTGATCTAACGGGAATAGTTTTAACTAAACTAGATGGTACTGCAAAGGGCGGTATTGTGGTAGCTATTAACAGGGAATTAAATATACCCATAAAATTCATAGGTATAGGTGAAACCATAGATGATTTAAAACCCTTTGATGGTCAAGAGTTTGTAACAGCCTTATTTGATTAAATTAACGGAGGGTAAAAATGGATTATTTAATTCAACAATGTCAAATGGGAGATATGGATGCCTTCGAAAAACTTATTGAAAATTATAAAGGTACAGCCTTAAGAATGGCATATAAGTTAACGGGAAGCATCCATGAAGCTGAAGATTTAATTCAAGAAGCCTTTATAAAAGTTTTTAAGTATATTAAAAGCTTTAAAGGGGATTGTAGTTTTACAACCTGGTTATATCAAATAATTTTAAATATTTACAAAGATAATTATAATAAAGCCAATAAAATACTAACCATTTCCATTGATAACATATGTGACAAATTCAAAAGTATAAACTGTCCGTCCTTTGAATTAGAGTTCAAAGAACTACAGGCAACCATAAGTGAAAATATAAGTAAATTGCCAGAACTAACAAAACAGGCTATTCTGCTGAAGGATTATTATGGGTATTCATACAATGAGATATCAAAAATGTTAGAGTGCTCCATGGATTCTGTTAAAACCAGATTATATAGGGGACGAAAATTTCTACAGGAAGCCTTAAATAGCTAAAAAAGTGCCATATGGCACTTTTTGAGTTATTTATTGTCTTTAGGTTGCTTTTTCTTGATACTTATTCCAAGCTCTTGGGCAACTTCTTCTTGGAATTTTTGTGAGTTTAAGATATCTAAAGGATTCTTTTTCATAAGAATTCACCTCCTTTTAGATTTGTATCCTTATTATTTGTATCTGAGCATATTAAAATGCTAATAATACTTTCCATAAAAGGTACTAAAATATACTTTGGTTCACTTGACAAACATATGTATATATATTAAAATCTTACTGTAAAGTAAAAAAACTTAACACCAAAGGGAGTGATTTTAAAATGCTTGAAAAGGTCACTCATCTAAATCATTTGTTTGATATATATGGTCAGCTTTTAACGGAAAAACAAAAGAGAATATTTCAGCTATATTACCAAGATGACCTTTCTTTAGGGGAGATTGGCGAAGAAGAATCCATTTCAAGACAAGCGGTTTATGATACACTGAAAAGGGTATCATCACTACTTGAAGGATATGAGGAAGAATTAAAAATTCATCTGCGTCAAAGGGAAAATAATAAAATAATTCATGAGATTGAGCAAGCATTAGATAAAGGTCAGTATGAAAACATCAAAAAATTATTACTTCTTCTAAAAGAAAATATGGGGTGATAGAAATTGTTTCAAAACCTTTCAGATAAATTACAAGACGTGTTTAAGAAATTGAAAAGTAAAGGGAAATTATCAGAGGCTGATATAAAAGAGGCAATGCGGGAAGTACGTATCGCTCTTCTTGAAGCAGATGTTAATTTTCAAGTGGTTAAAGACTTTATAAGCACAGTAAGGGAGAAAAGTGTTGGGCAAGAAATACTTCAAAGTCTTTCCCCCGCACAACATGTTATCAAGATAGTTCGAGATGAACTGCAAGAGCTAATGGGTGGTAGCGTAAAAGATTTAGTTTTTAACAAAGCCCCTGGTGTAATTATGCTAGTTGGTCTTCAAGGTGCTGGTAAAACCACCATGGCTGCTAAAATTGCATTAAGGTATAAAAAGAAAAACAAAAAGC
>CAYYRM010000117.1:0-8040 GCA_964474005.1 uncultured Eubacteriales bacterium | reverse complement strand
GGAATTGCAGTTAACAACCTAGGACATGGACATAAAGCCATTAAAGAAGCATTACTAAATCAGATGGATGCATATTTACATCTGTCAAACTTCTTTGCCAGTGAACCAGTGGTTGCCTTAGCTAAATCCTTGGTGGAAAATAGCTTTGCATCCAAAGTCTTTTTTGCAAACTCAGGTACAGAGGCCAATGAAGCTGCACTAAAATTAGCTAGAAAATACGGTAAAACCGTAAGTTCGGACAAAGTGGAAGTACTGTCATTTATAAACTCATTCCATGGCCGTACCTTTGGTGGAATGACCCTTACAGGACAGGAGAAATACAAGCAAGCATTTAAACCTGTGGTACAGGGGATAAAACATATAAAATTTAACGACTTAGAAGATTTAAATGAGAAAGTTAATTCAGACACCTGCGCAGTATTTTTAGAAATGATCCAAGGTGAAGGTGGAATCAAAGAGGTTTCCCAAGAGTACATGGACCAGCTAATTAGACTAAAAAAAGAACACAATTTCCTCATAGTGGTTGACGAAATACAAACAGGACTGGGCAGAGCAGGGGATTTGTTTGCCTATGAAAAGCTAAACTTCACTCCAGATATAGTAACCCTGGCAAAGTCCCTAGGTGGTGGTTTACCCCTTGGAGCCATGCTAGTCAGTAAAGAACTAGAAAATATCCTAACCCCAGGAGACCATGGAAGTACCTTCGGTGGTAACCCCCTAGCCTGTGCAGTGGGCAAGGTTGTTGTGGATACAGTGACAAAAGAAGGATTTCTAGCTGAAGTCCAAAGTAAAAGTGTGTATATAATCTCTAAGCTACAAGAGCTTAAAACAAAATATCCCCAAATAATCACAGATATAAGGGGAAGGGGACTAATCATCGGTGTAGAGGTAGGCACCTATGGGGACACCATAAAAGCTAAGGCCTTAGAAAAACATCTGCTCTTAAATATTACCAGTGGCACTGTCATAAGGCTACTACCTGCCCTTAACATAACCCATCAGGAGATAAACCATTTTCTAGATGTATTTGAAGGGATTATCAGTGAAATCATAGGAGGTTAGAACTAAATGGATATTAATATGCTTCTCCCAGAACTAACCACCATCCGTAGAAGGCTACATCAAGTACCAGAAATATCCTTTGACCTATACAAAACCAGTGAAATAATAAAAGAATATCTAACCCAATATGGATACCAATATGAAATTGTGGCTCACACTGGAATAGTGGCAGTGAAGCAAGGCAAAGACCCCAAAGCCATAGCCTTTAGGGCAGATATGGATGCTTTGATGGTAACAGAAAAAACAGATGTGGATTTTGCATCAATCCACCCAGGACAAATGCATGCTTGTGGCCATGATGGACATATGACAATCTTACTGGGCTTTGCCAAATATTTATCCCAGTTAGAAACTTTGAACAAAACCGTTGTATTAATATTTCAACCCGCAGAAGAAGGACCAGGGGGAGCCAAGACCATGGTGGATGAAGGGGTGTTAACCCGCCACAACGTCGAAGCAATCTTTGGACTGCACATCTTCCCAGGATTAGATGAAGGAACAATAGGTCTAGCCAGAGGTCCCCTAATGGCACAAAACGGAGAAGTTGACATAGTGGTAAATGGTATAAGCAGCCATGGAGCCATGCCCCACAAAGGTGCAGATGCCATAGTGGCAGCCAGTAACCTAGTATTAGCATACCAATCAATTATCAGTAGAAACCTAGACCCTTTAGAGCCTGCCATATTAACACTGGGCTCAATAGGGGGAGGAGAAGCTAGAAATATCATAGCAAACAAAGTAGAAATCAATGGAACAATAAGAGCCTTTAACCCCCATAGCTATGATACAATCAAAACTAAAATGAACAACATCAATAAAGGTCTAGAAGAGATGTACGACATTAAAATTCACATGGAAATAAGGGATTTCTACCCACCAGTAATAAATGACGATAATCTATATGGAATAGCCTTAAAGGCCTTAAACAATAGCCAAATAGAACAGGTAAAACCCCTAATGTTAGCAGAAGACTTCGCCTTTTACCAACAACAAGTACCAGGACTATTTATGCTCCTAGGCTCAAAAAACGAAGATTTAGGCCTAACCCACCCCCTACACTCAAACAAATTCAACTTCCAAGAAAAAATCCTACTAAAAGGACTAGAAGCATACATCAAAATAAGTGAGGACCTGGGAGTAATAGCGCTTCAGTAGTAAATGCTAGGACGTAGATCGCGCAGTTTGCAGTTCGCAGTTCGCTATTCGCTTTTAAAAAACACCGTAGCCCATGCTTTAGCTTGGGCGGATCTTAAATAGAAAACAGTACTATATAATTAAGAAAAATTACCTCTAGTTAATCCCTAGAGGTAATTTTTTTACAATTAGACAATGTACTTTACTATACCAACACAGGGTAAGGTCTATCACAAAAACCATAAAATATAAAAGAACCAACTAAAGCCAACCACCCCGACAAGGCTAAAGCCTTGCCTACAAACCTCAACATCCACGTAGCCCATGCTTTACCTTGGGGGAGCTTTGGGAGAAAACGGTACCTGATGCATTCGCAGTTCGCAGTTTGCTTGTTTTTAAAAAGAAGTTGAAAGTTGAAAGTTGAAAGTTGAAGGTTGAAAGTGGAAAGTTGAAAGGAAAAAGAATATAAAACCAAAAAACACCGTAGCCCATGATTTAGCTTGGGTGGAAACCGTAATAGAAGCGGTAACATTATAATAAAGAAAACTTACCAATAAATTTGTAGAACATAAATATACACTTTACCTACTAAACCATTAAAGTATAAAAATCACTACAAACCAAATATAATTCACCCTCCAAAACGGCCTGCATCCGCGAAATCCGCGAAATCTCCCTTAAAATCCGTGTTAACATGCCCTTCCCCAATCCCTTCCCCAATCCTTTCCCCAATCCTTTCCCCAATCCTTTCCCCAATCCCTTCCCCAAAATCCCATCCCCCACAACCCACATCCCAACTCCCACATCCCAACTCCCACCCCCCAACTCCCATTACCCAGTTGCTAACCTTTTCCACAAATGTTATAATCATTTAAATAGAACTAAACAAGTTGGAGGGTTTGTAATGGTTGAAACAAGAATATCAGAAATAGCCAAACATGATGGCAAAGAAGTAATTTTAAAAGGCTGGCTGTATAATAAAAGATCCAGTGGTAAAATCCAGTTCCTACAAATCAGGGACGGCTCTGGCTTCATACAAGGGGTACTTGTAAAAAATGAAGTGGGAGAAGAAATCTTTGACAAAGTAAAAGAAATAACCCAAGAATCATCAGTAATAGTAAGAGGTATTGCCAGAGCAGAAGAAAGAGCCCCCAGTGGTTTTGAGCTCACAGTTCTAGATATCGAACTGGTACACCTAGCACCTACATACCCAATATCTCTAAAAGAACATGGAACAGACTTCCTAATGGACCATAGGCACCTATGGTTAAGATCACCACGCCAAGTGGCCATAATGCGCATTAGAAACACAATCATCAATGCCACAAGGGAATTCTTTGACAACAACGGCTTTACTTTAATAGATGCACCAATTCTAACACCTACATCCTGTGAAGGAACAACAAACCTCTTTGAAACTGACTACTTTGAAGAAAAGGCGTACCTATCCCAAACAGGTCAATTGTACATGGAAGCAGCAGCCATGGCATTGGGAAAAGTCTATTGCTTTGGACCAACCTTCAGAGCTGAAAAATCAAAAACCCGTAGACACTTAATAGAGTTTTGGATGATAGAGCCAGAGATGGCATATGTTGATTTTGAGGAAAACCTAAGGGTACAAGAAAACTTTGTCTCATACATAGCAGAAAAAGTTTTGGAGAAAAACCAACCTGAACTAAAAGTACTGGGAAGAGATGTAGAAAAGCTAGAAAAAATCAAAGCTCCATTTGAAAGAATCACCTATGATGATGCCATAAAACTCCTTCAAGAAAAAGGTGAAGATATAAAATGGGGAGACGACTTCGGTGCACCCCATGAAACCATAATCGCTGAGCAATTCGAGAAACCCGTATTTATAATGCACTACCCCACAGAAATAAAAGCCTTCTACATGAAGCCACACGAAGACAGACCAGAAGTGGTTTATGCCGCTGACCTTATCGCACCAGAAGGCTATGGAGAAATCATCGGTGGTAGTGAAAGAATCTCAGACCTTGACCTATTACTACAGAGAATGGAAGAACACAAGCTGCCAAAAGAAGCATACCAATGGTACACTGACCTAAGAATGTATGGATCAGTGCCCCACTCAGGCTTCGGACTAGGCTTAGAAAGAACAGTGGCTTGGATCTGTGGACTAGACCATGTAAGGGAAACCATCCCATTCCCAAGATTACTAAACAGACTATACCCATAAAAACAAAGCCGTGGACCCCCACGGCTTTTTAACTTTTACAAAGTAAAACGACACAAAGGTAATGGAAAACAGGAATTTTTAATAGCCACGGAAACACACGGAATATAACTATCTGGGCTTATTGCTGGGTCTTTATTATAATGATCGTATATAACTAAACTTTTAGGGTCCGTGTAGCTCAGTATTATAGATGTAAATTATAAAAAATATGACCCAGCATCAGTTCTATAATTAATTTGAAGTTAGACCCAGCATCATTTCACGTGTTAATAGTTTCCGTGGCTAATAGAATTTTTTTTATTTGCCCGTAATGTCACAAAATCCTGTAATCCTTTGTTCCTGTGAAATAATTAACATATAACCACAAAATTTAAAATAAAAAGAATAATGAAGGAAAAACTACATCTTGTGTTGAATTTATTAAATATCTTAATATAAATAAAAACCTCAAGGGGGATAAGAGAGCATGGAAACTAAAATGAAAGTTGTCATGAAAAGGGAGTCAAAAGAAGGAGCAGTACTGGCTGAAAAAGAAATTCCACAAATCGGATCAAGGGACATATTGGTAAAAGTATTAGCAACATCCATATGCGGGACAGATGTGCACATCTACAACTGGGATCAATGGTCCCAAAAACGTATTAAACCACCATATGTAATGGGACACGAGTTTGCTGGGGAAGTAGTAAAAGTAGGAGCAGACGTAAAGGATATCAAACTAGGTGACATAGTTTCTGCAGAAACCCATATTGTTTGTGAAGTATGTGAGCTATGCAAAACTGGTCAAGCACACCTATGTAAAGACACAGCAATCTTAGGAGTGGACACCGATGGAACCTATGCTGAATATGTGGCAATCCCTGCCACCAATGCTTGGGTAAACCCTAAGGATGTAGACCCTGCCCTGTTATCTGTACAAGAACCCCTAGGTAATGCAGTACACACTGTACTGGCTGGGGATATCATCGGAAAAACCATAGCTGTGGTAGGCTGTGGCCCCATTGGAATCTTTGCTGTGGCTGTGGCTAAAGCCGTGGGAGCAGCAAAGGTAATTGCCGTAGAAGTAAATGAATATCGTCTAAACCTAGCCAAAGAACTAGGTGCAGATGTTTTAATAAATCCTTTAAAAGAAGACCCCATCAGCATAATTCTCGCTGAAACAGGTGGCTTAGGAGTAGATGTGGTTGCCGAAATGTCAGGTAATGGAAAGGCCCTAACAGACTCACTAAAATACGTAAAACTAGGTGGAAGGGTATCAATTCTAGGAATTCCAACCCATGATATATCCATAGACATAGCCAATGACGTAGTATTCAAAGGCATAACAATCCAAGGAATTTCAGGTAGAAAAATGTACGACACCTGGTATCAAGTAAAAGGCCTAATCCAATCAGGCAGACTAAACATAGAACCAGTAATAACCCACCGCCTACCCCTAGAAAACTTCCAAGAAGGCTTCGAACTAATGCGCTCAGGCAACTGCGGAAAAGTAGTACTATATCCTAATAAATAGTTGGAAATTAAAAAAAATAATTGCCACTGAAACAACTAAGCATGCACAATGCTGGGTCTAGAAATCATAATTAATATCTGTACTGATGCTGGGTCTTGCTAAAAGGGGGAAAATATGCTCCTATATGAAAAGATTACAAAGGTAATTTTAGATGCGTCAATAGAAGTTCATAAATCTTTAGGAACAGGTCTATTGGAGAAAAATTATGAGAATGCACTTTTACATGAATTAAAATTACGAAATTTAAAATGTGACAATCAAGTTCCAATTGCTTTATATTATAAGAATGTCAATATAGGTAATTATTTTGTTGATATTTTAGTTGAAAATAAAATTGTCTTAGAAATAAAAAGTGTAAACATTTTAACTAAAGAGCATTATGCTCAAACGATACATTACCTAAATGCTGCAACTTATAACTTAGGTATCTTAATTAACTTTGGTACTAGAGAACTACAATTTAAGAGGATTTTGAGAAAATGAGTATATGTTTTATTAGAATATTACTATGATACTGATTAAATTATTAAGACCCAGCATGTAGCCTAAATTAGTTAAATTCAGTGTGTTTCCGATGCCATATAATTTTGTTTTTATTACGAAAGTTGTTTCAGTGGTTAATGAAGTTTTTGTACTTATAAAAATTAGGAGGTTTATATATGAGTGTTCATGAATTATCTTTTTTGCAACAAAAAATCCAGGAATTAAAAGACACCGGAGTATACCGTACACTACCCATCCTTGAAGGACCAAACGAAGCAGAAATAACCCTTAACGGCAAAAGAGTAATAAACCTATCATCCAACAACTACCTAGGCTTTGCCAACCACCCACACCTAAAAGAAGCGGCCTTCAAAGCCATAGAAAAATACGGTGTAGGAGCTGGAGCCGTTAGAACCATCGTAGGAAACATGGACCTACACGAAGAAATGGAAAAAGTACTGGCAGAGTTTAAAAGGGAAGAAGCTGTCATGGTATTCCAATCAGGGTTCAACTGTAACGCAGGAACCATCCAAGCTGTGGTAGACAAAGGGGACCTAATCATCTCCGACGAGTTAAACCATGCCAGTATAATCGACGGTTGCCGCCTAAGTAAAGCGGACAAAACCGTCTATAAACACGCTGACATGAACAGCTTAGAGTCAGTACTAAAGGAAAACAGGGATAAATACAATAACATATTGATAATAACTGACGGAGTATTCAGTATGGATGGGGACATAGCCCCACTACCAGATATCGTAAACTTAGCTGAAAAATATAATGCCTTAACATACGTGGATGATGCCCATGGCTCAGGGGTACTAGGGGAAAGCGGAAGAGGTACCGTTGACCACTTTGGCCTACACGGTAGAGTAGACTTTACCATAGGAACTTTATCAAAGGCCATAGGAGTAATAGGTGGATACGTGGCAGGAAGCAACACCATGAAGGATTGGTTAAGCCATAGAGGAAGACCCCTATTATTTAGTACATCACTTCCCCCAGCTGCAGTGGCACCAATAATAGCAGCTGTAAAGCTGTTAATGTCCACAACAGAATACACAGACAGGCTATGGGAAAACGCCCGTTATTTTAAAAAGCAAATGGGTGAACTTGGCTTTAACATAGGAAATAGCCAAACACCAATCACCCCTGTTATCATAGGTAACGAAGGTAAAACCATGGAATTTAGTCGTAAGCTATTGGAAAATGGAGTATTTGTATCAGGAATTGTATTCCCCACAGTACCAAAGGGAACAGGCAGGGTACGCTGTATGGTAACAGCAAGCCACTCAACCCAACAACTAGACCAAGCAGTGGACATATTCCATAAAGTAGGAAAAGAAATGGGAATAATCTAAACCCAAAGCCCCGAGCAATCGGGGCTTTACTAGTATAAAAACATCCCAAAATGGAAAAATATACATAAATATTAAAAAACCATTAACAAATATGGAACCTTTATTAACTACAATCCGTCTAATAAGCAGAAATCTAAATACCAACAATCTTATAGTAGTCGGAAAAACTTACAACTAACATAAACCCCTACAAAATGCACAAACCCGCGCAATCCCCGTAATTTTTTATAAAATCCGTGTTAGCATGCCCTTGATTTAAAATATAAGGAGGTAGTCACAATGCAACTAAA
>CAYYRM010000116.1:0-8108 GCA_964474005.1 uncultured Eubacteriales bacterium | reverse complement strand
ATAAAGAAAAATACGGTACAGTGCCAGATATCTTTGTATCAGGTGGTATGGCTACAGCCATGGCTTTAGTTAAAGCTTTAGAAGAAAACAATGGTTCTACTGATGCATTAGAACTAATTGATGTTTTAAGAGGTATGGAATTTGATTCACCAACAGGTAAGAGAGTTTTCAGAGCTGAAGATCACCAAGCACAACAGCATCTATTTGAAATTGAGTTTACTAGGGTTGAAGGTGTTGACCATATCGTCCCTAAACTAGTAAGAGTAATTCCTCACGAAGAGGTTGCTGACCCTATTCAAGTAACTCACCCAAGGTAAGACACATCACACTAAAGGGGAAGGATGTAGAACATGTCAGAAATAATATTAAGAACTGAAAATCTTGGTATCAGTTTTGGTGCCCATAAGGCAGTATCAGGTGTTAGTTTAGGTATAGAAAAAGGCAAGCTTACTACCATATTGGGTCCAAACGGTGCTGGAAAAACAACGTTTTTCAACTTAATTAGTGGACTCCTTACCCCAACCACCGGTAAAATTTTCTTTGATGGGACAGACATAACAAGTCTGTCCCCAACTAAAAGAGTAGAAATTGGTGTAGGGAGATCATTCCAGCTAACAAACGTGTTTCCAAGGTTAACAGCATACGAGAACGTACGTTTAGCTGCACAATCTCACTATAAAGTTGGGTTTAGACTATTTACTAGATTTGATAGATATTCACATGTGAATCAAAGAACAGAAGAAATTTTAGAACGTGTTTTATTGTCAGATAGGAGAAAATCACTGGCTTCAGATTTAACCCATGGAGAACAAAGAAAGCTTGAGTTGGGTATGGCCTTGGCTTTAGACCCAAAAGTTTTATTACTTGATGAGCCTACCGCTGGTATGGCCATCGAAGAAGTACCAACTATGATTGATATTATTAAGAAAACCCACGCATTGGGTACAACGATAGTTTTAATTGAACACAAGATGGATATGGTTAAAAAGTTATCAGATAGACTTGTTATTTTAGCTAATGGTTCCGTTTTAGCTGATGGAGACCCGGAAGCTGTATCAAAAAATCCAGAAGTACTTGCTGCTTATTTGGGAGGAGGAGTGTTAAATGAAATCTCTTCTTAAAACTGAAGATTTAGTTTCATATATCGGCCCATATACAATACTACATGGTGTTTCTTTGGAAGTAGGACACGGTGAAGCTGTGGTTATCCTTGGAAGAAATGGTGCGGGTAAAACCACCTTTTTAAAAACCGTAATGGGTCTAGTACAAACAAGAAGTGGAACCATTGAATTAGATGGAAAAAACTTGGTAGGAATGCCAACTTATAATATACAAAAGCAAGGCATTGGTTATGTCCCTGAGGATTATGGGATTTTTGACCTATTGACCATCGAAGAGAATTTGAGGTTGGCAATGTGGAAGGAAGATGCAGAGACCTTTGCAAGAAGAGATTACGTATTGGATCTGTTTCCTGACTTGAAAATTGCTTACAAAAGAAATGCAAAAACCCTAAGTGGTGGTCAAAGACAGATGTTGTCCATCGGTAGGTCTTTAGTCAATAAAAACAAAATCCTATTTATTGATGAACCAAGTAAAGGTTTGGCGCCCGTTGTTATTGAAAGATTAGCAATGGCCCTTAATGATATCAAAAAAGAAACAACAGTTCTTTTGGTTGAGCAAAACTTCGCATTAGCCTGTGCAGTTGGTGAAAGATACTATATTATCAATGAAGGAAAAACTGTCGAAAATGGTAAAGTATCTGATTTAATTGCTGATAAAGAGCTTCAAGCAAAACATTTGGGAATTTAAATATGTCCCGCGTAAAATTGATGCTAATTTTACAAAAAGGAGGATCACATGGATACTTTAATCACTTTAGTAATTAATGGACTTGCACAAGGAGCATTACTGTTCTTAATGGCATCAGGTCTATCCATAATACTTGGATTTATGGGAGTGTTAAATTTTGCTCACGGAACCTTATTTCTTTGGGGTGGATATAGTTATGTTTATTCTTACTATACAATCAGAGAAAGGGTAATATTAAGAGCATTTCCTGATGCAACGGTAATGAGTAGGCAAGGGGTATATTAAACATCTCCGCTATCAGCATACCAGGAGGACAATCATTACCTTTTATTAAAGAATTGTATATCTTTATTCTAAGTCTTATCATAGCAGTGGCTGTTGTTTTCATAATGGGACTTATAATTGAAAAACTGTTTGTAAAAAGGGTTTACAACAATGCCCCAGCTCAAATTCTTATTACCTTAGGTTTACAATTGGTACTAACTGATTTAGTAAGATTAATTTGGGGAAGGACACCCTTTGCAATAGCTAGACCTCCATTTATCGGTGGAGTTACCAGAATTGGAGGAGCAACCATTGTTCACTACAATGTTTTCCTAATAGCTGTAGGTATTTTGGTGGCAATAATAATTCACAGAATCTTATCTAAATCTAAAATCGGGATGGTCATAAGGGCTGGCCTTCAAAGTCCAGATCACGTTCAAGCCATTGGTATTAATATTAAGAGATATTTTACCTTCGTTTTCGCAGCAGGTGCTGCTTTAGCAGGTTTAGGTGGAGCATTATATATGCCCTTTGTTGGAAATGTTGCATCCACTGCAGGTATGAGCAACCAGATTTTAGCTTTCATAATTGTTATTATCGGTGGATTAGGGAATTTCTATGGAACGGCATTAGCCAGTGTTTTCCTTGGCCTAATGGGAGTGTTTGTGGCAATGTTCTTCCCAGCTTTTGCAGTTGTGGCAAACGTATTGGTAATGGCATTAGTACTAATCTTTAAACCCGAAGGTTTATTTGGAACGGCGGTGAGTAAATAATGCAATTTATAATTGATAGCATAAAACGTTCAATTACTGAATATATACAAAAGCTTAAGGGAGACAAAATTGAATTATTAAAACTTATCGCTTTAGTTTTAGGCATGGGAGTATTCATTGCACTTCCCCATTTCCTAAAAAATAGGCAATTACTCTTATTTAGCAGGGTCTTTATACTGGCAGTATATGGTATGAGTTACGATATTCTAAGGGGTTACACAGGTTTTATAAATTTAGGTCAGGCAATATTTTTTGGTAGTGGGGTATACGTGGGTGTAATTTTCCTTAATAGGCAAAATGATTTATGGTACTTCCTACTAGCGATATTGGTAATAACTCTAATTTCACTTATTGGTAGTTATTTAATGAGTAAAATTGTCTTTAAAGCTGGTGGTGTTGTGGCAGCTGCCATGATAACATTGGCATTGGCTGAGATTGTAAGAAATATTGCAGAGAGATGGAGAGATGTAACAGGTGGTCAAGATGGATTGCCATTACGAACCTCAAGGGTCGCTCTTCAGCCCCTTTTCAGTGATCGTATAGGGGGATACTACTTCGCATTATTTTTCTTAGTGGTTATGACAATTATTCTTCGACAGTTTGTTCAATCCCCCACAGGTAAGGTATTATTATCCATAAGGGAAAATGAGCAAAGGGCAAGATTTTTAGGTTATGATACCATTAAATACAAAACCATTGCCCTAATTGTATCTTCAGTGGCATCTGGTCTTGCGGGAGTGTTTTTCGCAGTAATCGTGAGATTTGCAAACACTGATTATTTAAGTATTCAATATACCATTAATGCCTTACTGATGACCTTGGTGGGTGGAACAGGTACCCTCTTTGGTGCCATTATTGGTAGCGGTTTTATTGCATGGATCCAAAACTTCTTGTTGGACTTAAACAACAGCTTAGGCTGGGAAATCTTAAGATACCCACTGATTTTCATAGGTACTATATATGTAATACTGGTTATGTTTATGCCAGGGGGATTACTGGGTGGAATAAGGCAGTTACAGTCTTACATCGAAGATAAGAGATCTAAAAATAAGGAAAATCAAAACCAAAACCAAGCTGCTTAGTTAATCATAACTAAATCTAAATAACCTTATTCTATAAAAAAACAATAAAGAAGCCAGGTTATCCTGGCTTTTTTTATACCAAATCTATCCTGCATTATTTATTAGCAATGAAAATATGTATATGTACTGATACATGTTCATTTTTCGGACAGTACTTTTGGTGGTTTTCCAGCAGAAAAATGTCTTATTTTTGGTCATTTATTTAAAACTTAGAACAACCAAACTAAGTCATATACGGTTTTTTGTACAGGTAACCTGTTGGCATAATCCTTGCAATATGAAAATTAGGGAGGTGTATTACTTTGCCTAAAGTAAAAGTCAACGATATTGAAATGTACTATGAGATTCATGGAGAAGGTGAACCTTTAGTACTTATTGAAGGCCTTGGGTATTCCACATGGATGTGGTATAAGCAGGTAAATGAATTATCCAAACATTTTAAAGTAATTATTTTTGATAATAGAGGTGTTGGTGAAACAGACAAGCCTGATGTGGAATATTCCATAGAAATGTTTGCCGATGACTTGGCAGATCTCCTTTCAAAGCTTGATATTAAAAGAGCTCACATATTAGGTGTATCCATGGGTGGCTTTGTAGCCCAAGAATTTGCCATTAAATATCCCTGCATGGTTGATAAATTGATATTATGCTCCACATCCTTTGGTGGACCAAATAGTATCCCAATACCCCAAGAAACCTTAAATATTATGTTAAAGGGTGGTGGGCTGTACAAGTCTTTAGATGAAATAAGGGAAGCAATTGGAACTGCCTTAGATAAAGACACAATGAATGATGAAGTATTAACAAAAATCATGGATGAAAAGATGCAAAATCCTCAACCCAAATACGCATATCAGCGTCAACTAATGGCTGGGGCAACCTTTAACAGAGAAGAGGATGTTAGTAAAATTAAGAGTGAGACCCTTATATTAGCAGGTAGAGGGGATAGGGTTGTCCCTTGGGAAAACATAAATTTATTGAACCTTAAAATACCCTGTTCTACTACTAAAGTTATTGAAAATGCAGGTCATGTATTTTTTATGGAGAGACCTGAAGAATCAAATAAAATCATCATTGATTTCCTGCAGTAATTCAATTTGGATTACCTCCTATATACTCCGTACAGTTGGTTCTCCTCCGACTGTACGGAAACCAATTAAAAGGGAGTGACTTAAATGGGGATATTAGAAAGTTTTATTATGGTAGCACCATATATCAATAAATTAACAAGTTCTGATTTTGCAGTATCTGTATGTGATTTAGAAAAATGTTTGTACTATATTCCAGGGGAGAAACTTAACCACAAACTGGAAGTAAATACCCCCCATATAAAGGGCTCAGCCACCTATAGATGTTTAGAAACAAAACAGCGTGTGATTCAAAGGGTAGATAAAGAGGTTTTTGGTTTCCCCTATATAGCCATTGCAGTACCCTTAGAGGAAAATGGAAGATTAGTAGGTGTAGTGTGTTTTAGTGAGTCTGTGGAGAAACAAGAAATGCTTTTTGAAATTGCTGAAACCCTATTTAATTCTTTAGAAGAAATGAAGGGAATTACAGATAGTTTTTATGATAATACAAACAATTTGAATTCAACGGTTAATGATTTAAACGTAGCTGCCAAGGAGTCATATGACAAAATTCAAGAAAGCGATAATATTTTGGGATTTATCCGTGAGGTTTCACGTCAGACTAACTTTTTGGGTTTAAATGCTGGAATAGAGGCATCTCGGGTTGGTCAACAGGGAGCAGGGTTCACTGTGGTTGCCAATGAGATAAGAAATCTCGCCACAAAAACTGACTCCTATGTGAAAAAAGTAGACACCATACTTAAGCAAATTAATGAATCCACCAGAGTCATAAATAAAAGAATGGATATTCTATTAGAAAACTCAACAAAACAGGTGGCTTCAATTGAAGATATACAGGAATTCACTGATAAAATAAGACAAATGTCTGAAGAGCTTAGAAAACAAGCTGAGTTACTTAATTAGAGGGAGGAATTAATATGAGAAAAGATCATGTAGGTATTGTTGGCACAGGTTTATATATACCTAAAACCAAGATGACAGCAAAAGAGATTTCAAAAAAAACCAATGGTTTTTGGACAGAAGAGGCTGTGATCACAAAACTGGGTATAGTGGAAAAGACTATTCCAGGGGAAAACGACGGAACACAGGAAATGGGTGTTAAGGCAGGCCTTGACGCCATTAAAAATACTGGAATAGACCCTAAAGAAATAGATTTGATTTTATGCATTGGTGAAGAGTGGAAGGAATACCCCCTTACAACTTCAGGGATCTATATTCAAGAGCAAATAGGTGCTGTAAATGCATGGGCAATAGATATTCAACAAAGGTGCTGTACCACAGTTGCTGCAATGAAAATAGCTAAAGATATGATGTTAGCTGATGAAAATATAAACTGTGCCATGGTGGTTGGTGGATATAGAAATGGCGATTTTGTGGATTACACCGACAAGGCTATGTCCATGATGTATAACCTATCTGCGGGCGGTGGAGCCATCATACTAAAGAAAAACCATGGCAAGAATGTTCTTTTAGGGAGCCATATTATGACTGATGGCTCATTGGCTAGGGATGCAGGGGTTGAGTTTGGTGGTACAGTTAATCCCATTACCCAAGACAACCTAGATAAGGCATATAAATCTTTAAAAATATTCAATGAACAACATATGAAAGACAGACTTAATGAAGTATCCATGAGCAATTGGTTTCAATGTATTGATAGAGCCTTTGAAAAATCTGGTGTTTCTAAAGAAGAACTGGGATATTTAGCGGTACTTCATTTTAAACACTCAATGCATAAATATATGCTTGAGGCCTTAGGACTTACGGAAGAACAATCCATTTATTTAAGTGAGTATGGCCATATGGGTCAGGTGGACCAAATTCTATCCCTTCACCTAGCTTTAGAAGAAGGTAAGGTCAAAGATGGTACTGTGCTATCAATGATAGCTGCAGGAATTGGGTATGCATGGGCTGCAAATGTAATAAAATGGGGCCCCATTAGTTAATTCGACAGGGAGGTTAATGAAATGAACGTACAAGACATGTATAAAAGTAAAACTATTACTGTAGAACAAGCTTTGGATTTAGTTAAGACCGATGACCATATTATTTCTGGTTTGGCAGCAGCAGAACCAAAGGAGTTTTTGACTAAGCTTCACACCATAGCACCTAAGGTTAAAAATGTTACCGTATCAACATGTTTGCCCATGGCAAATTATGAGTATTTCACAAACCCTGAGTATAAGGATAATTTTCTTTTAGAGGGTTGGTTTTATACTCCGGCCATTAGAAATGCCCATAAGGATGGTCGCGCGGCGTTTATACCTAACCATTTACATTTCGCAGGTACCAAAAGGATACAATACAAAAAGTGTAATGTATTTGTAGGTACGGCTTCACCTATGGATAAGCACGGATATCTCTCACTATCCCTAAGCGCCACCTATGAAAGGGAGATAGCAGAAAAAGCTGATTTAGTAATCCTAGAGGTGAACCCCAACTATCCAAGGACCTTTGGGGACACAGTTATTCACATCAGTGAAATAGATCATGTTATTGAAGTTGATTATAATGCACCTGAGCTACCCATCGCTGAACCAAGTGAAAAGGACAGGATTATAGGTAGATATATAGCTGACCTTGTGGAAGATGGTTCAACCATTCAATTAGGTATTGGTGGAATCCCCAATGCCGTTGCCTCAGAGCTTCTATCTAAAAGAAATTTAGGTATTCACACTGAAATGTTTACAGATGGCATGGTGGACTTGTTTAATGCAGGAGCCATTGACGGCAGTAAAAAAACCTTAATGCCACGTAAAATAATCGCCACATTTGCCTTAGGTACTAAAAAACTTTATGATTTCATCAATGACAACCCAGCAGTTCAAATTCTTAATGGTAATTGGGTAAATGACCCATATGTTATAGGTAAAAACCATAAAATGGTTTCCATAAACACAACCTTAGAAATAGACTTATCTGGACAATGCTGCTCTGAATCCATTGGTCATGTACAGTTTAGTGGTACCGGGGGTCAAGCAGATACAGCCATTGGAGCCCAAATGTCAGTGGGTGGTAAGTCGATTATAGCCCTCTACTCCACTGCTAATATAAAAGTTCCTGGTAGTGATGAAAGAAAAACAATTTCTAAA
>CAYYRM010000115.1:0-8247 GCA_964474005.1 uncultured Eubacteriales bacterium | reverse complement strand
CAGGCGACAAAAGATATCATACAATTAATTCACGCCTTGGTCAATGTTATTTTTTTCTAATTTTAAAAAACATATAGGAATCTATCATTTTATTGTTTTATTTGGTGAACATAATATATATATAGTTTTCAATTTAAAGTAAAAAAGACCCCCTTTTATAAGAGGGCCTTAGCAAGATTACTTCTTTGGATGCTTGTGAATGTATATTGCGCAATCTGGGCATACAGATTGGCAAATACCACAGGCAATGCACTTATCTTGATCTGTGGTCTCTACAGCTGGTGTTCCATAAACACCAAGCTCTTTTGACCAAGTTATAATCTTAACTGGACATTTTTCTATACACAATCCACAGCCTTTACACAGTTCAGGGAACATATTGAAATCAGCTTTAGCTCCCTCTTGGGTTCTAGGTTTGTATTGTTTCGCCATTTTGTGCACCTCCCCTTTTTAAAGAACCTTTTCTACAAGGCTCATTCCCTTTTCAAGGGCTTTATAATTCAATTCCCTTAGTTCAGGATTTTGATCAAATTTCTTACCAAGCTTAAGTTCAATAGCTTCTTTAATTTTTTCCACGGGAACTACACCTGTAGCTTTGATAACCGCACCTAAAATCATAATGTTAAATACCCTTGGGTGAAGTTCTTCTTTTGCTATGTCATTTGCTGGTATACCTATGACAGCCTTAGCATTTTTAGGGAGCTCAACATTAAATTTTGCTTCATCATCGGTTAAATTAGTAGGCCTTTGAGAGCGAGGATCCGCCTCCACTCCTTGAATGCCAATTGCTCTATCATCTATTTCCGCTGCCTTTAAAGATGAACTGTCA
Organism: uncultured Eubacteriales bacterium; assembly: GCA_964474005.1. Lineage (GTDB taxonomy): Bacteria > Bacillota > Proteinivoracia > Proteinivoracales > Proteinivoracaceae > Alkalicella. Next base: position 7,418 of record CAYYRM010000115.1, on the reverse strand, counting down.
TAAACAAATACAGTCTCTGGTCCAACATATCTCTTGGTTCTTTCAATTGCTCTATCACTAAGGGCAACTACTATGTCAGCAATTTTAAACTTAGGAGAACCTATTACCTTTTCATCAATTTGCACGTAAGCGATCGATACTCCACCCCTTTGTTCTACTCCAAAGTTCGGTATATATATAGCTTCTTGACCGTTATCGTTAGCTGCCTCAGCCAAAATGTTAGCCACTGATTGTACTCCTTGGCCACCTTCACCAGCTAGAGCAATTTTATATAATTTTGCCATGGCTTAACCCTCCTTTTGTTCTGGAGTTTTTAATTCTCCAACCTTGAAGTATTGTGCCATATCTTTTTCAATAAAAGCCCATGTGTCTTTAGCATTTGTTCTCCAGTTAGTGGGACACCCTGCCAATGCTTCTACAAAGGAGAAGCCTTTTTTGTCTATTTGATTCTGTAAAGCTTTTTTAATAAAGCCCTTTAATTGACGTATGTTAGAGGTTGTACCCCTTGCCACATATGAACCTTCAGGTGCTATGGCGGCTACCATTTCAGGTCCTTGAGTTGGATTACCTGTAAGTTCTACATCTCTACCGTATGGAGATGTTTCTGTTTTTTGGCCTGGCAAGGTAGTTGGTGCCATTTGACCACCTGTCATTCCATAGTTTGTATTGTTTACAAGAAGTACGAACATTTTTTCATTACGGGCAGCAGCGTTAACTAAATGTTGTGAACCGATGGCATATCCACCACCATCACCCATGTAAGCTAGACCAATTAAATCTTCCCTAGCCCTAACAATACCTGCTATTGTAGGTGTGGTTCTACCATGGTGACATTGTACTGTATCAACATTGAAAAAATCCCATGCCAATAAAGAACATCCAATATCACACCCAAATACTAGCTTATCTTGAAGTCCTAATTCATCAATAGCCTCACCTAGAGCTTTCAATACTAGACCATGGCCACATCCTGGACAGAATTTATGAGGTTTACTTTCCAAATTCCAACTTTTTGGTACTATTGGTTGATGCATAAAATTTACCTCCTTCCACTAACCTTTGATTTGTTTAATAATTTCATCAGATGTAATACCTACACCTGGTCTATATAATGTATCTATTTCTATTGTCATTCCATATAAATATTCTTTAACTTGCTTGCCAAATTGGCCTAAAGCAGATTCAACCACTAAGATTTTTTTAGCGTTTTTCACTGCCTCTCTCATTTCAGCAACAGGGTAAGGTCTTAAGGTGACTGGTCTAAAGTGACCTACCTTTATTCCCTCTTTCCTTAGTTGATCCATGGCAGCTTGGGCAGCTCTAGTTACTACACCATGAGCTAAAATTATTACATCTGCATCTTCACAGTTAAATTCTTGATATTCAACTATTTCAGGTGAAGCCTTTTCATAATCAGAAGCAATTTCCATAACAACTTTATAAAGTTCTTCTTCGGTATTATAAGTATTTCTTATATGTTGTACTGGTCTATCAACACCTGGAGTTCCAGGATTTCCTAAAATAGCTTTAGGTTCAACTAGTTCTATTCCTTTTTCCTCTGGATCATAAATTGTCAATGATTCTCTCATTTTGGCTTGGTAACCATCACCTAAAACAAAGGTTGGAAAACGGTATTTCCATGCGGTGTTAAAAGCTTTAATAGTATAATCGAAAAGTTCTTGATGAGATGATGTAGAGTATACAACTCTGAATCCTTCACCGTTTCCTCCAAAGGTAGTCATGGTTACTTCTTGTTGTGAATAAATAACAGTGGCAGTTGACGGACCTCCCCTTTGTTGAACCACAACAACTGAAGGGATTCTCATCATTTCAGCCATAGACATAGGCTCTTGAAATAAAGTGTTGCCTGGACCTGCAGTTGCAGAAAATGATTTTTTACCAGATAAAACTCCACCTAGTGTAGTAAAGCCTGCTGAGATTTCATCCTCTGTTTGAAGGAACTTCTTCCCATATTTTGGACCTAGTCTTGTCCAATAGTGCATTATTTCATTTTGTGGTGTGATTGGGTAACCGTACATGATATCTGCCTTTGCAGCTAACGCCGCCCAAGCACAGACTTCATTACCAGTCATAAAAACTTTCTTTTCTCCTTGAATAGGCTTTTCGGCCATATGAAAAAACACCTCCTATAAATTATACGAAACTTTGTATATTGTAAAGGGCATTGCCCATTTACCACATTGAATCAGGCATAAATCTTTGTATTGCTTTGATTGGATTACCACAAACATCATATCCTTGAAATGCTTCAATCAAATCTTCCCTTACAGCAGTGTAGATTATTTTCAATCCCAATACCTTTGCTGCCTCGTTAACAAGCAAAGTTCCTTCGTTAACAACCTCAACAGTTGTATCATCACCTAAATTTGTATTGTTAACAATTCCATCTATTCTTCCTAAAGATTTTATATATTCAACTATATCCTCTTTGGATCCGGTCACAGGCCTACACGCATTAATCACAACATAAATTTTTAGTTCTTCTGATTGGTGGGCTCCTTCAATAAGATTTAAAATTTTAGCCCCGTGAACTCCATAACCAATATCTAAAACTAGATTCCCTTCTCTTCTTAAAACCCATCTCATTTCGGGCTTAATCACTGAGCCTGCCTCACCCAGTCCTACGGTTTCACTGGTTTCCCATGTAACAACTTCAATGTCGTACTTTTCTTTGAATTTATTTTTTAGAGGTCTTAATGTGTAAAAAGGCTCTACTGTATCGAGGTCCACCAATGTTACTTTATCATCATTCTTTTTTTTTAATTCTATTGCTCTATTTACTGCGTTTTCACTTTTACCACTTGCATATTCTCCTACATATGCCTCCACAAATCTCATAATTACCTCCTGTTGTAGTAACACAGTACTTTTCCATCCACTGTGCTAATACAGTTTGTTTTACAATATATAACAGCTAAGTAAATATCATTCTATTACAATGCAATGTTTGTATAACAGTGCACTATTTAAAGTATAACAGAGCATATAAAAACGGTCAAGAAAAAAAGGGCTTTCGCCCTAATGTAAAATTATCTTCAATATTATTAGTAATATCACTCCAGGGAGACCAAAAATGCCAGATATAACCAAAGTGGCAAGGTTTATCGGAAGGTAAAATCCTATACCAGCCCCTGTCATATGGATTAATATTAGTACTCCCCAACCTATGGCTGCATTTGCAATTATTTTTTGAGAACCCCTGATATTTTTTAGTATTGGTTTTAATGTAAATAATATAATTGTCAAAATAATTATTATGGCAAAAACTACTTCATTTCCTGACATAGTCATATTCACCTCCGACAAATAAATAGCTATATCTATATCTATTCATCGGAAATAAAATAATGACTTTTTATTTTATTTCCTTTGCTTCCATCTGTTTAACTTGTTTAAGTAAATAATTATATCTTTTTTCTGTTGCTTCAATTGAAAGTATTGCATAATCAATTAAATCAGGATCTGACACAGTTTCAAAGTATTCCTTTGCTGCTAACCACTCACATTTTGCATCCTCCACAAGATCTAAAATACTTTTGTTGTTTTCTTCAATAACTTCATTTCCTTCATTGTCAAAATACTTTACCACAGATAAAAGAATGTTTTTTAATACTGTCATACTTTTCCCCCCATAAGTCATTTTCTTGATTGATATTATTGACATAATATAGGGGTTTCATACAGTGACTTATAAAAAATAAAAAGAGTAGTTAAAAACTACTCTTTAAATTTCAATTCTACCTTGCAAAGCACGGGATAAAGTAACTTCATCTGCATAATCTAAATCTCCACCAATGGGTAATCCATGAGCAATCCTTGTTACTCTAACTCCTAAGGGTTTTATTAATCTAGACAGGTACATGGCAGTAGCTTCACCTTCAATGGTGGGGTTTGTGGCAATTATCACTTCTCCAATTTCCCCTTCACCTATTCTGACCATAAGGCTTTTTATGTTGAGGTCTTCTGGCCCTATTCCTTCCATGGGAGATATGCAACCTTTCAAAACATGGTAGTATCCTTTGAACTCCCCAACTCTTTCCATAATGCCTATATCCTTTGACTCTTGGACCAAGCAAAGTATACTTTTGTCCCGTTTCTCATCATTACATATGTTGCAAATATCTCCATCGGAGAAATTCGCACAGATGGCACATTCTTTTATCTTATCTTTAGCGTTTAGCAGAGCATTACTAATCCTGTTTACATCGTCCCTAGACATCTTTAATATATGATAGGCAAGCCTTTGGGCGCTTTTTCTACCAATTCCAGGTAATATTTGTAAGGTCTGTATTAGATCATCTAAGTATACAGACTGTTTTGACATTAAAATAGTCCTGGTGGTAACTTCATGCCACCTGTTATCTTCTTCATTTCTTCTTCCATCATTTTTTCAGCATTTCTTAATGCTTCATTGACAGCAGCCACAACCAGGTCTTGTAACATATCAACATCATCAGGGTCAATTGCCTCTGGTTGAATGTTTATTTCCTTCACTTCTTTATGACCATTAACAACTGCCTTTACAACGCCTCCACCAGCTGATCCCTCAACTAGTCTATCCTTAAGTTCTTCTTGCATTTTAGCCATATCAGATTGCATCTTTTGCATTTGTTTCATAGCCTTTTGCATATTGCCTCCAAACATAATATCCCTCCTATAATTAGTCTTTTACTTCTACTTTATCTTCACCAAAAAGCTTCTCAGCTATGGTTACTAATGAATCCTTTTTATCATTCACACCTTTGTTGCCTAGATGTTCCCCTTCTTTTGTTATGGCACGTATCTTAATATCTTGTCCCAGTAAGGTTTCTATGGTTTTTTCTATAAGTAGTCTATGGTTATCCTTCATAACATTTTCTCGGTGGAGCATGTATTTATCTTCATATAATATATCTAAAGTATCATCAGATATGTTATCCAATACCCCTTCTTTTAACCACGCATGGGTTGATACATTTTCCTTTTTCACGGAAAATAAAACCTTATCCCATATCTTTTTTAAAGACTCTAGTTGTGCTTGTTTGTTAGTAGGGTTAACTTTTACCTGGGGTACTACTTGATTTTGCTTTTGTATCACACTATTACTGGAAATCTTTATTTCTAGTTCTTCTATTCTTTTTTCTAATTGCGATATTTTCCTATCATCACCTTCAATGGCCTTAAGGACAATGGTTTCTAAAAGGATTTTGGGATGAGTTGATATTTTAATTTCCTTTTCTCCTTGTAAAAAAATCTCAATTATTCTCACTATTTCATTAACACTTAATGAAATATCATTGGATTGGGTATCATTTTTAATCTTTGATATCATTAGTTCCCTTAATGACTCGATGATATCATGGATAAAACTATTAATATCCTTTCCCTCTTCTACCACAATATTAATTAATTCAAGGGCTTTATCTATATCCTTTAATGCCATATACTCTATCAATTCCCTTATTGTTTCAGGGGATAATGTACCTAATACATCTAATACCAATGAAATATCTATTCTGCCGTGACCATATACAATCATTTGATCTAGTAAACTAAGGGCATCCCTCATACTACCATCGGCCTTATTTGCCAAAACCTTAGCCGCATCCCCATGGAGGTTTACATCGTGTTTTTCACTAACTTCCATTAAATAATTTGCAATTTCTTCACCAGTAAATCTCCTAAAATCATATCGTTGACACCTAGAAAGGATTGTGGCTGGTAGTTTATGGGGTTCGGTTGTGGCTAAGATAAAGATCACATGGGTTGGTGGTTCTTCTAATGTTTTTAACAGAGCATTAAAAGCTTCTGTTGTCAGCATATGCACTTCATCTATAATGTATACTTTATATCTGGATTCTGATGGTGCATAGTTTACCCTGTCCCTAAGCTCCCTAATCTCATCAATTCCACGATTTGAAGCAGCATCTATTTCTAATACATCTAAAGAATTGTTTTCATTGATCTTAGCACAGGAATCACATTTATTGCATGGTTCAGAGGTAGGACCCTCTAAACAATTCACCGCTTTAGCAAATATTTTAGCGGTACTTGTCTTGCCTGTCCCCCTAGGACCTGAAAATAGGTAAGCGTGAGCGATTTTATTATTCGCTAAGCTATTTTGTAAAGTTATTCTGATATGTTGTTGTGCTATGTAGCCTTCTTCAAAGCCTTTAGGCCTTAATTTTCTATAGAGTGCTTTGTATTCCATTTTTATCACCCCTACCTTACTATTATACAAACGTGAAAAACCTTTTGCAACATCAATTAAAACATAATAAAAAAACACCTACATAAAGGTGTTTAAAAATTATATATAGGCCGTGCCCTAATCTTCGACATAAATCCACAGGCGATACCTAAGCAGTTAGCTCGAATCAGGCTTCCCTACGGCACATAACATCAACTACTTACCGCTGCTTCCTTCCGGACCTGACGGGGTTCATAGCGTGCTATTGCGCAGGACCCAATCGTCGTCACCACTTACTTAAGCCAGCCCTACAGAGTTTAAGCCTCAGTATAGGAACTCAATCCTGCTATAGCGGGTTGCAGGTACAGGGCACCGCTACCTCCCCATCTAGCACGGCCAAAATTAACATGTTATGGCGGAGAGAGAGGGATTTGAACCCTCGAGACAAGTTAACCCCGTCTACTCGCTTTCCAGGCGAGCGCCTTCGACCACTCAGCCATCTCTCCATATTGTTATATTCTTCTTTCAATGAAAAATTTTTGCAATAAGTCTTTAGATTCATCTTCTAGGATCCCTTTTACTATTTCTATTTTAGACCCCAATAGATTGGGTAATGACAACTTGCTATGGACAGCTCCTGTTTTAGGCTCAGATAAACCAAAAACTAACCTCTTAATCCTACTTTGTAGTATAGCAGAGCAACACATTGAACACGGCTCAACATTTACATATAAAGTACAGTCTATAAGTCTCCACCCTCCTAGTTTGTTAGAAGCTCTTCGGATGGCAATTAATTCAGCATGTGCAGTTGGGTCCTTTAAGGTTTCTCTCATGTTATAGCCCTTAGATACAACCTCTAAATCCCTAACCACAACAGCGCCTATAGGCACTTCACCCAAGGCAAAAGCCTTTTTAGCTTGATTAAGGGCGATTTCCATAAATAAAGTGTCCACATTGGCATCCCCCTAGTTAAATGGTGCGCCCGAAAGGACTTGAACCTCCGACACGTGGTTTAGGAAACCACTGCTCTATCCCCTGAGCTACGGGCGCCCTTGAGATACAACATATATTATATAGACAAATTTAGTCTTTGTCAATCAGAGTAAAAGAGCAAAAAAAAATGGTTATAAACCAAATTACAAATATGGCGTGCCCGCCAGGATTCGAACCTGGGACCTTTTGATTCGTAGTCAAACACTCTATCCAGCTGAGCTACGGGCACATATTA
>CAYYRM010000114.1:0-8256 GCA_964474005.1 uncultured Eubacteriales bacterium | reverse complement strand
TGGATCTTGTTCCGCAGCTTTATAAGCTGGGTAAAGGCTTGATATAACTCCAATTAAAACTGCTAAGCCCATGGCCAAAAATAATATATCTACAACCATGGAAATCTTTATATCCATTCCTGCAAAATAAGGCCCTGCAAAGCGGGCTATTAAGCTTCCAGCAAAAAATCCTATTAGTCCACCAACTAAACTAATCAACACACCTTCAAGGAGAATTAACTGGAAGATGTGGGATTTTCTAAAACCAATGGCACGGAATACCCCTATCTCACGGGTACGCTCCCTCACTGAGCCTGTCATTGTTAGTCCCACAACTAACATTCCCACCAGCAGAACAATCACTGATATGGTCACACCAAAACGTACCAAGCGATTTAACATATCATCACGTCTTAAGGCTTCCTGGCGTAAACTACTGACATTGGTATGGGGTAATGCATTTTTTAATTCAGAAAGCAAAACCTCTTCGGAACCCCTGGTGTAATCAACAGCCATATCTATAACTGTTATCTCCCCTTGTCTACCCAGTAAATCTTGGGCTGCCGACAAATTCATAAAAATTTGCTGATCCTCCGTAGATCCACTTTCCAATAATATTCCCTTCACTTCAAATCTTTGACCACCAATATTTAGATAGTCACCCTCTTTTAAGTTTAAGTTTTTTGCTAAAACTTTCCCTAAAAAGACCTGGTTATCTTCTATTTCCAATCTTTCTAATTCCTGTCTAGTTAAATCTATGAATTCAAAATCCATTTTCTTATCGCCTTCATTGGATGTGTTTTGCCCATTGCTGTCACTATCAGTTTGATCATTTTCTAAACGCATCCAAGGCTTAACGCTGAATTCTTGGGGCAAATGGGCACCTACAACAATAACCCTATGCCCATTGTCCAAATCCCCCATTCCAAAAAGCTTGGGAGCTATGTTTTTGATCATGGCTTTAGATTGCAATCCATCTAAGGCATTTAGATCAGCATTGGTTAATTGCTCCACATCATACATTATTTCTGGTAATGTTATACCTCCATAAGAAAATGTTAAACTCCCAGCATCGGGTGTAATTGTGACATTAACACCGTATTCACTGGCCCTACGGGTCATCTCCGTTTTCATGGTTTCAACCACACCATAAACAGATACTATGGTGGAAATACCTATTATTATCCCAAGTAGGACAAATAGTACTTTGATTTTCCTTCGACGGAGGTTGTTTAATGATATATGATATAATTCCATATCATCCCTCCATTACATGGTTTTTTGTGATACAGTTTTTATAAATTCTTCATTGGGTAAAAGATTCCCATCCTTCATCATGATGGTCCTACCTAAATATTTCGTGTTATCAGGATTATGTGTCACCATAAGCACAGTAAGTCCATCATCATTTAGCTTTTGAAAAAGCTCCATAATCTCATCACCGGTTTTAGTATCTAAACTTCCTGTGGGCTCATCGGCTAAAAGCAGTGGTGGTTCATTAACTATGGCCCTAGCAATGGCCACCCTTTCTTGTTCCCCACCAGAAAGTTGGTTAGGTAGTCTATTCATTTTATTTCCTAGGCCAACCTTTGCCAAAACTTCTGCTGCCATTTCCTTTTTTTCCTTGGCAGACCTTTTTGTGGTGGTAAGTGGCAACATAACATTTTCATGGGCCGTCAAATAAGGAATAAGCTGAAACTGTTGAAAAACAAAACCAAGATATTCCCTTCTAAAATCAGCCCTTCTTTCTTGGCTGAGCTTGTAAATATCTATCCCATCAATCTCTATGGTTCCACTACTTGGGGGGTTAAGGGCACCAATAATTGAAAGCAATGTGCTTTTACCAGACCCAGATTGACCCATAACACTGACGGATTCACCTTTTTTAATATCTAAAGTCACTGATTTTAAGGCTAAAACCTCTTCACCCATGGACTTGTATGTCTTAACTAAATTCTTTATAGAAATCATATTTTCAGACATTCCCAAACCTCCTCTAGACCTTTTGAATTTATATAAATCTTAAAGCTTCGGCAGGATCAAGCTTCGCTGCCTTTATGGCTGGATAGATACTTACGATTATGGCCACAGATGTTGATAAAATCATTGCAGGTAGCAATAACTCCATCTGCATGGGTACATTCCCTTGAATTTGAGCAAGGGCAGGTCCTGCAAACCTTGCGGCAAAGCTACCCACAAAAAATCCTATGATACCACCTATTAAGCTAACCAAACCAGCCTCTAGTATTATAATTTTTACAATATGGGAACGTCTAAAGCCAATGGCTCTAAATATACCTATTTCCCTAGTCCTCTCATTAACTGCAGATAACATTGTGGTCAGAACCACTAGGGCGGCTATTAACATAACCATCCCTGATAATGCGTAACCGAAGGTTGAGAAGTTTTCTATGGTCTCTTCCCTAAAGAGGGCTGCCTGCCTTAGGGGTACAACCCTACTGTTTGTCAGTTTATCCTCTAAACCCATGGCTACTTCCTCAATGGGACAATAGTTACAATATGCGGATATTTCAATCATTGACAATTCACCTGGTCTACCTAACAAAGTCTGGACGACACCTAAGTTTGCAAAGATTAGTCCATCCTCTTCAGTACCAAGCTCATTTAACAGACCAAAAACTTCAAAGGACTCCCCTGAGATGATAATTTGGTCACCCACATTTTTACCCAATACCTTCGCTGTATTACTACCTAATATAACAGCATTATCAGGAAGCTGTAGCAAAGCCAGATCATCCATCTTACCACCTGGTGAGACATTAGACTGTGCCCTTAGGGAAAACCACGGTTTTTGTGCAAACTCCCTATTGGTTTCAATACCCACTATCAAAGTTTTTTGTTCACCGGTTTGTACAGCACCCACAAGTTTAGGTGAAACGATATTTATATACTCAGCCACTTCCGACTCCCAAATTTTTGGGATATCGTCCATGGTAAGCTTTTGTACATCAAAGGTAACATCATTACCATGCTGCCCCTGTATACCTTCAGAGCGGGGTAAAATTATGGCATTGGCTCCAAACTCATCAATTCTATCCCCAAGTTCATAGTGCATGGCATCAATGATATTAACAAAGGCAATTACAGTTGCCACACCTACAACCAGTCCTAGCATTAAAAATAACATTTTTACTTTTCGCCTTTTAAGATTATTGAAAGCTATCTGAAAGATGTTCATTTATTCACCCCTATCTTAAGTGCTAAGCCTACTAACCACGAATTCTCCAACTTAATACCTCTTGTAAATCAAATTCAATAACTCCATCTATAACCTTAGCATTCATGTTCACAGGGGGATAAGATCCACATGCTTGGGCACCTGCTATGAAAACATGCTCTTCAATGGTATAAGTGGTTCTACATGTGTCACAAACCAAGGTATCACCAGCTAAGGAGAAAGTTCTACCTCTACATGGCTCACACATACTGCTACCCACAAATAATCTTCCACTGGGGGTTATATAAGCCATAAGGGGAACCAAGGTTCCTTCATCATTTTCTATCTCAAAGGATACAATATTAGCTTCATCCACCACATCCAGAGGTATCCTAACTTGGGTTTCAGTTATCTCCGGGGTAATGGGTGTCATGGATATTAGCTTGCCAACATAGGAACGGGACTGGGTCACAGGCTCCCCAAAATAACTAATTGCCTCATCATTTTGATTGCCACCTAAAAATACAAAAACTACCACCGCGACAACTAGTACTGCAACGGCCCCTAATATTAAAGGTAGTTTGCTTTTTTCAGGTTGTGTAAACTGATCTTTTTTACTTTGTGTTTTCTTTGACATGTTAAATCCTCCTGTCTACTAATTAGTGTAGTAGTTATTAGCAAAAAAATATAACCTACTATGATGTGTAGTAGATTATATTATACTATATGGTATTTAACTATTCAACTAACTATTACATTTAAATATCAACAAAATATAAACTTTAGCAAATGGCCCAAAGGAGCATGATCACTGAACCTGAGAATACCACCTTAGCCACGTTTAGTTTAAAGCTTGACTTTTTCTTTGTTCCCTCACCACAAATCAAACTTGTAACCCTGTATTCCATTTGATTTTTCTTACCAATTAAACCCACAGAGGGAACTGTGTAGGCTTCATGTCTATCAAGTAAAATACTCCAAACCCTTAACAGGGTTTTAGCGTAGGTTTTTGAACCATAGGTGCTATCAGCGGTTTGTTGGTCACATACCCTTTCCCTTTCTATCATATAACCATCCAAAAGCAAAGTACTAAAGGGACTAAAGAACATCAAATTACGCACCAGATACAAGATATTCCCAAGGGTTATATCTCCATTTTTGATATGAACCAGCTCATGGGTTAATAAAATATCCAACTCCTCAATTGTCAAATTTTCCAGTACTGGTATACTTATTAGTATAATGGGCTTAAAAACTCCCATGACAGAGGCGGCAAATTTATCACTTTTTGTGTAAACCACCTTGGGTGTAGGAATATTCCACTGATTACAGCGCTTTTCCACCAATAAGCTGATTTTATCTGACAAATCACCCATGGGTAATAGACTTGCTTTTTCCAAACCTTTAACATACAAGGCACCAACAGAAAATTTGGCAATGGCCCAAAGTATAGCTAATAATAAAATCGGTGTGATGAACTTACTGGTGTATAGCCCAACCATACATAAAAATTCAAAGGAATTTCTAAAGATACCATGGGGATAAAGTCCTATTTGGCAGTTTTTTTCGTACAGAGAATAAAAAAGTACAAAACCTGCCACAGGCAAAAGTAGTCCCAAAATATAAAAATCCATACGGTGTTTTGGATTCTCTATTTTAAATATTTTAAAGAAAAACAAAATCATGGGGAAAATAAATATAAGACCTAAAAAAGCATAGGAAAAAAAAGCGTGAAAGTTACTTCCTATCATCTGCTTCACCTTCTCCTTGAGTGGCAAGCAGTTTCTCCAATCTTTCAATTGTCTTTTTATCTTTTTTATTAACACGGGCTAAAAAATGTGCCATGGTAGCCTCGGCAAAATCCTCCATTAGGCTATCAAGTACATCCCCAACCACATTATTAGTAAACTCATCTCGAGTAAATGCAGGGGTAAAATACATGGTGTTGCCATCTTTTCTTTTACTTAAAATATTTTTCTCTGCTAACCTAACCATAATGGTCATAACGGTTGTATATGCAATGGATCTGCGGGATGCCAACTCTTCGTATACATCCCTTACATTAACCTCAGACTCCATGGACCAAATAACATCCATAATCTCACTTTCCAAATTCCCCAAAACCTTATTAAGTCCTTGCTCCTTAAGCTTAAAATCAGACAAAATCTTTCTCAAACCAACCACCTCCACTCTTAAATAGATTATATAACAAAGAGTTACTACAGGCAATAGTATTGCATAGTATGTTGGTTCGCTGTTCGCTGTTCGCTGTTCGCTGTTCGCAGTTTGCTGGTTGCAGTTTGCTTTTTGCTGTTTGCTGTTCAACGAGGCTTTGAATTGTAAAGCCTTTTGCCCGTTAAATGTGACCTACAAAAGAAGCCTCATTAATATTTACAAACAATAGGAGCATTTCAGGATCGTTAACTGTGACCTACAAAAGAACCATAGAATCTTATCAACACCCATTGCGTTTTCCAACATTTACTCCCTACTAATTCCCTTTTTCGGGCAAAATATATATGAAAGGAGGTTTTTTTGATGATAGAAGTTACTAAAGCTGCCACCGATAAGCTTCTCAGTGCCATAGAAGGCGAAGGAAAAACCGTGGACAATAGTTTCATAAGGCTATATATGACAGCAGGCTGAGGTGGCCCACAACTACAACTGGCTCTGGAAGAGTCAGCAAATAACGATGACCAAGAATTCACCAAAGAAGGAATCAGGTTCTTAATTGGCGAAAGCCAAAAACACCATTTTCATGATGTAAAACTAGATTTTGTACAAGGACCCTTTGATCACGGAAGATTTAAGTTGTTAAGAATTTAAAAAAAGTGGCATAGCCACTTTTTTTATTTAACTTTTACTTGATGGTACACCTTTTTACCCTTTTTAATCATTATTGCGCCATCGTTAAAATGGTCTAGGGTAATCAGCTGATTTATATCTGTAACCTTTTCACCTTCAACGGTAATACCACCTTGTTGAACAAGTCTTCTACCTTCACTTTTAGACTCAGTTAGGCCAGTTTCTTGGAGCAGATCTAAAATGGGCATTCCTTCTTTAAAGGATTCTTTAGAAAGTTCTGTGGTTGGAGTGGAACCTGCCACACCCCCTTGTTCGAAAAGGGCTTTGGCAGCTGCTTGGGCCTTCATTGCTTCCTCTTCACCGTGAACTATTTTTGTAACCTCAAAGGCCAGTACCTCTTTAGCTTTATTGATTTCAGAACCTTCAAGACTAGCTAGCTTGTTAACCTCATCCATGGGTACAAAGGTAAGGAGCTTTAGGCAATTGATAACATCCTTGTCATCAACATTTCTCCAGTATTGGAAAAACTCATAGGGAGAAGTCTTTTCGGGATCAAGCCAGATGGCTCCAGCTTCAGTTTTACCCATCTTCTTACCTTCACTGGTGGTTAACAGGGTAAAAGTCATACCAAATGCTGGCTTTCCTTCAGACCTGCGGATTAAATCAGCACCAGCGATGATATTGGACCATTGGTCATCACCACCAAGCTGAAGTGAACAGTCAAAGCGTCTGAACAACTCCAAAAAGTCATAGGCTTGCATCAACATGTAGTTAAACTCCAAGAAGGAAAGCCCCTTCTCCATCCTAGACTTAAAACACTCTGCGGTTAACATACGATTAACAGAAAAATGTCTACCCACTTCCCGTAAAAATGGAATGTAGGTCAAATCCATCAGCCAATCTGCATTGTTAACCATAATGGCTTTATCTTTGGCGAAGTCCAAAAACCTAGAGATTTGCTTTTTGAAGATATCTGCATTGTGTTGAATATCCTCTTGGGTAAGCATCTTCCTCATATCAGTTTTACCTGTGGGGTCACCAATCATGGTGGTACCACCACCTAGTAGTGCAATGGGCTTATGTCCTGCCCTTTGCATATGGGCCATGGCCATTAGCTGAAGAAAGTGCCCTATATGCAAGCTATCAGCTGTGGGGTCAAAACCTATATAGAAGGTCACACTTTCCTTTCCTAAAAGTTCACGAATCTCATCTTCATGGGTAGCCTGTTGAATAAATCCCCTTTCCTTCAGGGTATCAAATACATTTACATTTGTCATAATATATTTACCTCCTTTTAATTACTAGCTGTTAGCTATTAGCTTTATTTAAACCTTAAATCCACCACCACTGGCACCACTGTTAAAAGCTTAAATTAAACCACCACTTACACCACCGGCACCACTTTACACCACTTTGCTCTTTTGGTGGTCTTTTCAAACCTTTGACACGGTTAGGATTGTTCTTTTTGGATGTCTCGCTGGGATAAGGCTGTTTAGGGATTGGAACACATGCACCACTGTTAAAGGCTTCCACTGATACCACTGTTTTAAAACCTTTTTTTTTGGTTGGTTTAGGTTTTCTATCAGGATTTTTAGGTTAACTAAGTAGGTCTTTCTAGATGTATTTTGCCTATTTTTTTTTAAAATGACCCAGCAGTAAGTCCATTATAGTTAATTCCGTGAGTTTCAGTTGCCATTTGCTCTTGTACCCATTTCAAACTTTTGACGCGGTTAGGATTGTTCTTTTTGGATGTCTCGCTGGGATAAGGCTGTTTGGAGATTTGGAACACGGGTACCACTGTTAAAAGATTTCACTGATACCACTGTTTTAAACTCCTTTTTTTTTGGTTGGTTTAGGTTTTTTATCAGGGGTAATGCTTTAATTAGTGGTTACATGTTTCTAGAGTGGTTTTTACATAATTTATTAAGACCCATAGATATTGCAGTTCGGTGAAATCTAATAAAATCTGTGAAATCTGGAGATAGACCCAGTTGAATACCCACAAGTCAAAAAATATAGACCCCCAAAACCAACCTGCATCCGTGTAATCTGCGAAATCCCAAGACCCTAGAAAATATCCCCAATATAATCCGTGTTAGCAAAAGGTTTTATAATTATATTTCCCTAATACTTCTTGTGACCCAGTGGCAAGCCCCTTATAGTTAATTCAGTGAGTTTCCACTTAACTTTCAACTTTCAACTTCCCTTCTAAAACAAAAAAGCCCTCATCGTCTTATTAATAAGGACGAGAGGACCCGTGGTACCACCTTAGTTCCCATTGCAAAACAGCAACG
>CAYYRM010000113.1:0-8258 GCA_964474005.1 uncultured Eubacteriales bacterium | reverse complement strand
GGGGGCTGTCGCGGTGTGTCGGGCTGCAAGCACGGCGCGGTTAGGGCGAACGCGCTGTTTGCTATTAGAAGGAAAGGCGCTGGGACAGCTAACGATTCCGGGGTGACCGGCTGGCGTGTCCGACAGCGCATACGTGGTTTGAAAGGGAACAGTATCCCGGCGTAGTCAATCAGGGAAACAATCAGGTGTCCTTTTTTATTTTGCCTAAATTTAATATTTAGGAGCTGAAATATATGTTTATACTCAAAGGTGAAATCCAATTTGATACCGCCCATTACCTAAGTAACTACCAAGGTAAATGTGCAAACATCCACGGACATAGATATAGACTAATAGCAAAGATAAAAGGGGAAACTTTAAAGGAAGAAGGACAATTAAGGGGCATGGTTGACGATTTTGGTAATATCAAAAAAGCCCTTAAGGTGATTGAAGAATACTTCGACCACAAATTGCTCATAGAAGATGATGAAATAGGAAGGGATTTAATTGAGAGGATGAAAGATACTCCTCAACCCTTTGAAATCCTAACGGTACCCTATAGACCCACAGCAGAGGAAATGTCACGACATATATATCATATGCTAAAGGACCAGGGCTTGGATATGTATGAAGTGGAGCTTTTCGAAACCCCTACAAACAGCTGTATTTACACCGAGGTGAAGTAGATGACAACCTATAATGTAATCGAAAAGTTCTTTAGCATCGATGGAGAGGGACCCACTGCAGGACAGATAGCCACATTCATCAGATTTGGTGGCTGCAACCTAAATTGCTCTTGGTGTGATACCAGTTACTCAACCCCCATGGATATTAAAGGAACACCCATGACCAAAGAAGAAATCTATGAATATATCAAAAAAAATGGTGCCGTAAATGTAACCTTAACAGGGGGAGAGCCTCTAATTCAACCAAACATTGATGAACTACTAATCTATTTATCCAAAGACGAAACTTTAAAAATACACATCGAAACAAATGGTAGTGTTGACATAAAACCTTTTAAAGATAAATTAAAAGCATCCAATTATCCCAATAATGTTGAATTCATCTTAGATTTCAAACTACCCCATAGTAAAATGACAAGTCTTATGAATCTTGATAACTTAAAACATGTGGATATACAAGATGTTTACAAAATGGTTATAGCAAGCAAAGATGATCTCTTAAAAGCAAAAGAAATCATAGACCAATACAATTTGACAAATAAATGCTTGGTTTATTTCAGTCCAGCACTGGGACATATTGAGCCAGTGGAAATAGTTGATTTCATGAAAGAACATACGTTAAATAAAGTAAGATTACAGCTCCAGCTACACAAGTTCATCTGGTCCCCAGATACAAGAGAGGTTTAGCCATGAAAAAAGAAATAGACATCCAAACAATAGAAGAGAAAATAAAAGATATCCTAATAGCCCTAGGTGATAATCCAGAAAGGGAGGGGTTAAAGGATACACCCAAAAGAGTCGCAAACATGTTTAGGGAAGTATTTGAAGGTATGTTATACACAAACCAAGAAATAGCAGATAAATTTGACAAAACCTTTGAAGAAGATGACATATACACAGATGTTAAAAGGGACATGGTCTTAGTTAAGGATATACCTATATTTAGTTACTGTGAACATCATCTAGCCCTTATGTATAACATGAAGGTATCCGTCGCCTATATTCCAAAGGGTAAAATCATCGGCCTAAGTAAAATAGCCCGTATAGCTGACATGGTTGGACGTAGGCTCCAACTTCAAGAAAGAATTGGAATGGACATTGCAGAAATAATCCAATTGGTAACTGGGTCCAATGATGTTGCAGTGATAATCGAAGGAGAACATAGTTGTATGTCCAGTAGAGGAATCAAAAAGCAAGGTTCTGTAACAAAAACCACAACGTTTAGGGGCAACTTTGACCAAGACCCAAACCTAAGAAATCAGCTAATGTTTTTAATGTAGGGAGATGTGAAGCATGAAAGAAGAAAAAGCAGTAATAGTATTTAGTGGAGGGCAAGATTCCACCACCTGCCTTTTTTGGGCAAAGGAACGCTTTAAGGAAATAATAGCAGTGTCCTTTAACTATAACCAAAGGCACAAGACGGAGTTAGAATGTGCAGCCAATATAGCCAAAGAACACGGAATTGAGCACCATATCCTAGATATGGGCTTATTAAACCAATTGGCACCCAATGCCCTCACCCGTTCAGATATTGAAATTCGGGATAAAGATGAAAACAATCTTCCATCTACATTCGTTGAAGGAAGGAACATGCTATTTCTGACCTTTGCTGCCATATTGGCAAAGCAAAAGGGAGCAAGACATATCATCACAGGGGTATGTGAAACAGACTTTAGTGGTTACCCAGATTGTCGGGATGTATTTGTAAAATCCCTAAATGTAACATTAAACCTATCCATGGACTATCAATTTGTAATCCACACACCAATAATGTGGATTAACAAGGCAGGTACCTGGGAAATGGCAGATCAGTTAGGTGCTCTTAACTACGTAAGGGAAAAAACCCTAACATGCTATAACGGGATAATAGGTGATGGCTGTGGCGATTGCCCAGCATGTAACCTTCGCTTAAGGGGACTCAAAGAATACTTAGCACAAAAGGAGGAAAAGTAAATGGAATTAGGAAGAAATGAAAAGGAACTAGAAGGCGTAACCCTATTGGGAAACCAAGGAACCAAGTATAATTTTAACTACACACCAGAAGTGTTAGAAGCTTTTGTAAACAAACATCAGGAAAACGACTACTTTGTAAAATTTAACTGTCCTGAATTTACAACCCTTTGCCCCAAAACCAACCAACCAGATTTCGGGACCATATATATAAGCTATATCCCCGATGAACTGATGGTGGAAAGCAAGTCCCTAAAACTATATCTCTTTAGCTTCAGAAATCACGGGGATTTCCACGAAGACTCCATCAATATAATTATGAAAGACCTAATCAAGTTAATGAACCCAAAATACATCGAAGTGTGGGGGAAATTCACCCCAAGGGGCGGAATAAGTATAGACCCCTACGCAAACTACGGCCGCCCAGGAACCAAATTCGAAGAAATGGCCCAGGCAAGGCTATTCCAACACGACATGTACCCAGAGAAAATCGATAATAGATAAAAGTGAATCGGGGTCAGGCTTTAATAATTTAATTACTAAATTATTAAAGCCTGACCCCGATTCACTTTACTTCTTAAATAAATCAGCTAAGTTTTTGTTGTAGGGGGGATAGATTATCCCTTTTTCTGTTATTATGGCAGTTATTAGGCTATTGGGGGTTACATCAAAGGCTGGGTTGTATGTCTTTACCCCAGGTGGTGCCATGGGCTTAACATACCATTTTGAAGTTACTTCTTCATCAGGCCTTAGCTCTATATGGATATCTTCACCTGTATTACATTTCATGTCAATTGTTGACATGGGTGCACATACGTAAAAGGGTATCCCATAATGCTTTGCTAATATGGCTACTCCCGATGTGCCTATTTTATTCGCTGCATCTCCATTGGCTGCTACCCTGTCACAGCCCACCAAAACAGCTTGGATTTTACCTTCCTGCATGACAATTGATGCCATGTTGTCACAGATAAGGGTAACGTCTACACCAGCTTCTTTTAACTCCCAAGCAGTTAGCCTTGCCCCTTGAAGTAATGGTCTGGTTTCATCTGCATAGACCTTAAAATCATAGCCCTGTTCCTTGCCTAGGTAAATTGGAGCTAGGGCAGTACCGTATTTTGCAGTGGCTATGGTCCCAGCATTGCAATGGGTTAGGATGCCCATCTTTGGTTTAAGTAGGGATAGACCATAGTTACCAATGGCTTCACAGACCTTTTCATCTTCAATCCTTATATTCTCAGCCTCTTCCCTTAAGGCGTTTTTAACTTCCTCTGGTGACTTGCCAGCCTCTTTTTTAAACCTTTCATCCATTCTGTCCAATGCCCAAAACAAGTTTACAGCAGTGGGACGGGAGGTGGCTAGATAGTCCTTTACCTTTGTGAAGTCTTCATATAGTTCATCATAGGTTTTAGCTTTGGAGCCTTTAATGCCTAGATAGGCTCCAAAGGCAGCGGCAATGCCTATGGCTGGAGCATCTCTAACTTTAAGCTCGTAGATAGCTTCCCATAGGTCTTTCATTTCCTTGATTTCTAAGAATTTCTTCTCATTTGGCAATAGGGTTTGATCCAAGAGGATTATTGTATCTTTCTGGTCATCCAAAACCACTGATTGGATGATACTTTGATTTATTTTAACTGGTTTATCCATAAATTTTGCCTCCTATTAAAATTTGCCTTCACACTCTTCAAGTTGTTTTACATAGTCAGCACCTGTTTTGAATGTTTTTCTTTCAAGGATAAAGCTTTTACCCAGGGTTAAAGCAATCTTTTCTGCCCTTGCCCTTTTGGCTTCATCTTGTATGGAAGTGATATCCTTTACATGGGCGATACCCAAAATTCTACGGCAAAGCTCCAATCCAGCCACCGCTGCACTGTCTTGCAATATACCATCTAAATAATAGGTGGAAAACCCATCATAGCGGGCCACAGGTTCTTTTGCCTTTTCCTGCCATGTGCTAATAAACTTATCCTTGAATTTATCCACAACATCAACAATTGTTTCCAAAAGCCAATTCTTGTAATCAGCCTTTTCCTTGTTGTCATTTATGGTAGCATCTGCATGGAGGTAGGAAAAAATTAGATTCGCAATTACATTTCCCACATCATAACCTGCGGGACCATAAAAGGCAAACTCGGGGTCTATGACCTTAGTTGAATCTGGTTTTACAAAGATGGAGCCTGTATGTAAATCCCCGTGGATTAATGATTGGGTGTTTGTCATGAACTCAAATTTTAGCTTGGCTGTTTCCAAAAGAAGTTTTTGGTCCTTCCACAACTGATTTTCTGCAAATTCCCTGGTGGGTGGAAATACATCGTTTCGTGGGCAGTCATAAAAGGGCTCTGTATATACAAGGTCTTCAGTTATTTCACTTAGGTCCGGGTTTATAAAGTTCCCAACCAAAGCCTTTTTTTCCTTGTGGTTCATAACCACATCAGAAGTCAATAAAAGGGTTTTTACCATAAAGTCTGTGATATGTTCAGCGAAAAGCGGGAATTTCTCATATTTCATCAAAGCAGTACGCATGATGGTATGGTCAGACAAATCCTCCATGACACAACAGTTCATAACACTGTCATAATGGTAAACCTTTGGTACAAGACCAGGGGCTAAATCATGCTGAATACGTAAAATCTCGTATTCGATTCTGTTTCTGTCTGTGGAAACCTTGAATTCATCGGAGATTCTAGCCACAGGTCCTGCTTGTTTTACAATTATGGATTTATTTGTGTCATTGTCAATAATCCTAAATACATAGTTTAGATTGCCATCGCCTATTTCCTTACAGCGAAGGTCGGCATCTTTATCAAAATAGTCCAGTTTAACTTTAACATATTCTAATACATCGGGCTCTTTCATGGTGAAATACTTACTATTAAAGTCTAACATCTAAATAATCCCCCTTTTTGTGTGCTATCCATATTCATTTGCATAATTCATATTACATATTCTACTAAAATAAAATAAATCCTCTTTGAAGATGATATAATAAGCTTGAGTATTTACATAATTTTCTTTAGAATTATCTATAATGATATAAATAATTCGTATTTTTAGGAGGGTAATTTAATGCTGCTTAAGTCAGAAAGGGAATTGGTTGTGGAATACGGGAAGAAACTTGTTACCAGTGATCTGACCAAGGGTACAGGGGGCAATGTTAGTATTTTTAATAGGAAAGAACAATTATTTGCCATAAGCCCCAGCGGTATGGATTATTTTAGGACAACACCTGAGGATGTGGTTGTTCTTAACCTTAAAGGTGAGGTGGTGGATGGTGCAAAAAAACCATCCAGCGAGTACGAAATGCATAAATTCTTATATGAGGGTAGGGAGGATGTTAATGCCGTTGTACATACCCATTCCACTTATGCCACAATTTTAGCTTGTCTTAATTGGGGACTTGAGGCAACACATTATCTTATCGGTTTTGCTGGTGGCAATGTCCGTTGTACCACATACACCACATTTGGGACCAGGGAGTTGGCTGAAAGTGCTTTTGATGGCATGAAGGACCGATATGCTGTTTTCCTGGGTAACCACGGGCTTTTAGCCTGTGGCAGTGACATAGACTATGCATTTAATGTGGCTGAAGAGATTGAGTTTTGCTCAGAGGTTTATTATAAGGCTAAATGTGTGGGTAGCCCAGTGATATTGTCTGATGATGACATGCAGGTGGTTTTGGAAAAGTTTAAGACATACGGAAATAAAAAATAAGTAAATTGATAATTGGAAAGGGGAATAAGTTTATGTTAGGAGCCATTGAAGCTGGAGGAACTAAGTTTGTTTGTGCAGTGGGGGATGAAAATTTTAATATTATTGAAAGGGTTTCTTTTCCAACCACAAGCCCTGAAGAAGTCATGGAAAGAATTTTTGAGTTTTTCGATAAGTATAAGGATCTCAAATCCATAGGCATAGGCTCCTTTGGACCCATAGATGTTGTGGAAAAATCCAAGACCTATGGGTATATTACCACAACCCCTAAGAAGGGATGGAATAATTTTGATTTCCTAGGGACCATGAAGAAACATTATGATTTCCCCATTGGTTGGACCACAGATGTCAATGCCTCTTGTATAGCTGAATACAATATGGAAAAGATTGATAGCTGTCTATACCTAACAGTTGGGACAGGGATTGGTGGAGGAGCAATTTTTGACGGTAAATTTGTGGGTGGGTTCGGACACCCCGAGATGGGACATATTTTAGTTAGAAAACATCCAAATGATAATTTTGATGGTGTTTGTCCATACCATGGTGATTGTCTAGAAGGACTGGCTTCAGGTCCAGCCATAGAAAAGCGATATGGAGTAAAGGCAGAGGATTTAAGTCCAGACCATGAGATTTGGGACATTTTAGCATATTATTTGGCTCAGGCTTTGATGAGCTATACCTTAATTTTAAGACCTGAACGGATTGTAATTGGTGGAGGAGTTATGCTTCAACCACATATGCTAGGTCTAATTAGAAAGGAATTTTCTTCCCTTTTGGCTGAATATGTGGAGGTCCCTGCACTGGATAATTATATTGTTTCACCTAGATTAGGTGATAATGCTGGTATTATAGGTGGTTTAATTTTAGCCAAGGAAAGCCTGGAAAGAATATAGAATATGAAAGAACCTATTTTTTTTCAACCAATATTTAAAGAGACCATTTGGGGTGGAGAACAACTAAAGAGATACGGATATGACATCCCATCGGATAAAACAGGGGAGTGTTGGGTTTTTTCAGCCCATGAAAATGGTGATAGTGTTGTAAGTTCAGGTAAATTTAAAGGTCTCACCCTAAGGGAACTTTGGAATAATCACAGGGGTTTGTTCGGAGACTTAAAGGATGATAAATTCCCCTTTTTAGTTAAGATAATCGACGCAAATGACGATTTATCTGTGCAGGTTCACCCCGATGATGAGTCAGGTCTAAAGTATGGAGAAGCTGGTAAAACTGAATGCTGGTATATCCTTGATTGTGAACCAGATTCATCTATTATTTATGGTATAAATGCCAGTGGTAAAAAAGAGCTTGATAAAATGATCGATGAGGGTAGATGGAATGAACTGCTGAGGGAAAAACCCATTGAAAAAGGGGACTTTATCTTTGTACCCGGTGGAACGGTCCATGCCATAAAAGCTGGTACATTGATACTGGAGATTCAACAAACTTCAGATGTTACCTATAGGCTTTATGATTATGACAGGGTTGATTCCCATGGCAATAAAAGGGAGCTTCACATAGATAAGTCAAAGGAAGTCATAAAGGTCCCTTTTGTGGATGAACAGTTTACTGAAGAGGTTACCCAGCTAGAAGGTGTCAAAATAACTAAGCTTTTGGAATCGAAATATTTTACCATCTATAAATACCAAATAGATGGATTTGTGGAGCTTATTCAAAACCACCCATTTATGTTCTGTAGTATCATTGAAGGAGAAGGTTATTTAGAAATAGATGGGGTAAAGTACTCAGTTACCAAAGGAAACCATTTTATGTTACCTTCATCCATTGAAACCTTGGCCTTTACGGGAAAACTTGAGATTGTAATGGCACATGTGTAGTATTTTATACAGTAAATGTTAATGTTTAGACAAATAAAGTCCTCTATTAGGAGCGGTCAGATAGGGATTTATAATTCCTGAAAAATTCGGCATAGTCGTT
>CAYYRM010000112.1:0-8472 GCA_964474005.1 uncultured Eubacteriales bacterium | reverse complement strand
GCGCCGATGGTACTTGGGGTTACCCCCTGGGAGAGTAGGACGTCGCTGGGTAATTTAAAGACCACTCAAAAAGAGTGGTCTTTTGTATTAACGTCTATTTTACATTGGAACATGGATACCACAATACCTGGCTCCTTTTTGTCTGCACAGATACCACTGATAAAAATCATTTTTTGAGGTGGTTTATGTTTTTTATGGTTGTTTTATTAATAAAATGGTAGAGCATTTTACATTGTCATTTTTTGTCATTTTTTGTTGTAGAAAAGATAAAAAACTTAAAAATAGATAGTAATCTTTATCATACTGAAGTTAAAGTATAATAATGTAGTTTAAGTATCATAATAGCAGTTTGTAATTTTAGAAACATCAATTTATAATAAAAAGGCGGGGTGATTGTAATGAAAATCCGAATCGCGGGAATTATTCCTGAATCTGTGGTGGACGGTCCTGGAGGAATTAGCTATACGATATTTGCCCAAGGATGTTCCCATAATTGTAAAGGTTGTCATAATCCAAGTACTCATAACTTCCAAAGTGGTCAAATTGTTGACTGCTCTTTTATTTTAAAGGATATTAAAAGGTTTCCATTATCTAAGATTGTTACTTTCACAGGTGGTGACCCTTTTTTTCAAGTAGAGGGTTTTTCTTACTTGGCAAAAGAATTAAAAAAAATAGGCTATATTATTGTGGCATATACAGGATTTACATTTGATGATATTATAATTGACAATAAAAAAAAAGAGTTATTAAATCAAATTGATATCTTAATAGATGGTCCTTTTATTGAGAAACTTAAAAATATTGAACTTCCTTTTAGGGGGTCAAGCAATCAAAGGATCATTGATATAAAAAGAACGCTTGCAGAGGGGAGTCTAATTTTGGACAAGCGTCATAAATAATAAAAAGGAGAGGGTTATATGAGCACATCAAGTAATGTAACAAAACTGTACTTTCCTACGAAGGTTATTAAAAGGGATGGTAGGCTACAAGATTTTGAACCAAGTAAAATAACAGAGGCTATAAATAAGGCTTTTATGGTCAGTGGAGAAGGCAATTATAGTGATGCATTAATGTTAACACATAAAGTGTTAGAAAACTTAAATTACAAGATGACTGTAAACGAAATAAAAACCCCAACCATAGATGAAATCCAAGATATAGTGGAGGATACTCTCCTTAAGTCCAATCTATTAAGGGCAGGTAAGGAATACATAGCCTATAGAAGAAGAAGGGATAAGATAAGGGATTCTAGGGGGAGATTTGTCAAAGAATTAAAAGACATAGTAAACACAAAGGATACAGAAAATGCAAATATTAACGGTGACACTGCCATGGGAAAGATGCTTCAGGCAGGTTCCATTGCTGCTAAAAAACTATGTGATATCAGCCTTAAAAAAGAGCATATAGATGCCCACAACGAGGGTTATATCCATATCCATGATATGAATTTTTTACCCTTTGGAACAAAAACATGTTTACAGATTCCCATTAGTAAATTATTTTCAAAGGGTTTCAATACAGGTCATGGTTTTATAAGGCCACCAAAAGATATAAAAACAGCAGCTGCATTGGTCTGTATCATAATGCAAGCTAACCAGAATGAACAACATGGAGGTCAATCAGTCAGTGCTTTAGATAGGGATTTAGCTCCATATGTTGAAATGACCCATACTAAATTTTTGAATCTGTTAAAAGAATTAGATTATAAGGGTGATATAGAAGAGAAAGCATGGGAATTGACAGAAAAGGATGTAAATCAAGCCATGCAAGGGATGGTTTATAATTTGAATACAATGCAATCTAGAGCTGGTGCCCAAGTGCCTTTTACCAGTATAAATTTTGGCCTTGATATTACAAGGGCTGGTAGAGCAATATCTAAATACTTATTGCAAAACTTTGAAAATGGCCTTGGTAAAGGTGAAACCCCTTTGTTTCCAAATTTAATTTTCTCTATGGCCAAGGGTGTGAATAAAGATCCAGATGATCCCAACTACGATCTTAGACTTTTAGCCCATAGGGTGTCGTGCACTAGACTATTCCCCAATTATTCAAACCAAGATTCTAGCTTTAATATACCTTTTTTCAGGAGGGAAAATAATCCACAAATAGTTGGTTATATGGGATGTAGAACAAGGGTTATTGCAAATGTTGCCGGTGAAGAAGTTACCGATGGTAGAGGAAATCTTTCTTTTACTTCCATTAACCTTCCTAGATTGGCCATTGAGGCAAATAAAGACTTGGACAAGTTCTTTGAATTATTAAAAGAAAAGTTTATTTTAGTTAAAAATCAATTATTAGAAAGATTTGAAATTCAAAGGAATAAGAAAGTTAAAGAGTTTCCCTTTTTACTAGGACAAAAACTGTATCAAAACTCAGACCATCTGTCCCCGGAAGACACCATAGAAGATGCAATAAAAAATGGGACCTTGTCCATAGGATTTATTGGGCTTGCGGAAACACTTACTGCTTTAATAGGAAAACATCATGGTGAATGTGAACAAGCTCAAGAACTGGGACTCAAAATAGTAGGGACATTAAATTCATGGTGTCAATTCGAATCTCAAAAACACAAACTTAACTTTACATTACTAGCAACACCAGCAGAAGGTTTATCCAATAGGTTTGTGGATATTGATAGAGACAAGTTCGGTATAATCCCTGGAGTTACTGATAAGAACTGGTATACTAACTCATTCCATATACCAGTAGAATTTGATATAAGTGCACATGAGAAAATTAAGTTAGAATCAGTGTATAATAAACTGACCCCTGCAGGTCATATTAACTATGTTGAATTAGAAAGTGCACCTATTGGCAATATTGAAGCATTTGAGCAGCTTGTAAACGCCGCGTTTGATAATGATTGTGGCTATTTCAGTGTTAATTTTCCCGTGGATCAATGCTTAGATCCTTCTTGTAACTATATAGGAATTATAAAAAAAGAATGCCCAAAATGTGGCTCATTGAAGGTTAGAAGAATTAGAAGGGTAACAGGCTATTTAGGGGTTTTTGAAGAATCATTAGATGGGGAAACAACAACATCATTTTTTAACACAGGAAAATATAACGAAACCAAAAATAGAATATCACATCTTAAGAAATTCTAAAAATAGACCAATTACTGGTCTATTTTTTTAGCGTTTAAAAAGTTTCTAAAAATTGCATAAATTTTCCTAAATCTACAAAAAATATTATATAAATATTGAGGGAAAGGTGAGTTATATGCGAACAATGTGGAAAGGGGCAGTGAATTTTGGTTTGATAAATGTACCAATAAAAATGTTTACTGCCACTGAAAGTAAAACAATATCATTTAAGAATTTACATAAGGAGTGCCATACACCTATTAAACAGAAAAAGTATTGTCCAAATTGTGAAAGGGAAGTTGAATATGAAGATATAGTAAAAGGTTACGAATACCAAAAGGATAGTTTTGTGATAATTGAAGAAGAGGATTTAGAGGCAATTCCTGGTGAGAAATCTAAAACCATTGATATAGTAGAATTTGTAAAATTAGAACAAATAGATCCCATATACTTTGATAAATCTTACTATCTGGCACCCGAGGACGCAGGTAAAAAGGCATACAAGTTGTTGGTTAAAGCTTTAAACGAGACAGGAAAAATTGCAATAGCAAAAGTAGTGATAAGATCAAGGGAATCATTGGTAGCCTTAAGGGTATATGATGAAATTATGGTTATGGAGACAATGCATTATCCAGACGAAATTAGAAATTCCAATGAAGTGCCTGGTACTAACTATGAGTTAAATATATCCGAACAGGAAATAAAAATGGCTAAAGAGCTAATTGAAGGATTAGCTACAGATTTCAGTCCTGAAAAATATGATGATAATTATCGTACAAAATTATTAGAGATAATTGAAAGTAAAGTACAAGGCAAAGAAATCAGACATGTGAAAGAAAAGCCAAACACAGGAGTCATAGATTTAATGGAAGCTCTTCAGGCAAGTTTGGATATGGTTAAAAAGGAAAAAATGGAAGAAGTAACTAAGGTAAAGAAAAAAGGTAAGAAGACAGGATGACAAAATTTATAGATCCTATGGGTCCTAAATTATTGAATTTTAATTATAAAAATGACCCTAGCTATTTGTATCAGATAAAATGGGATGGTGTAAGAATAGTTACCTACAAAAATAATGGAAGTATCACTTTAATAAATAAAAAACTCAAAGATAAAACACTACAGTTTCCAGAAATAGGAATTTTGCAAACTATAAAATATGACTTTGTAATTGATGGTGAAATAATGGTGGTAGATGAAAATAAAAACAGTTTTTCAAAGGTCCTTAGAAGAAACTTCACTAATGATGAAAAAAAAATAAGAAATCTAACCACAACCATACCAATAACATATGCTGTTTTTGATGTTTTAAAGTTCGGTGAAAAGTGGCTTATGGATTACCCTATTGAGGAAAGACAAAAATACCTAACTGAGTACTTCCCAAATAATAATCTAATCCATATAGTGCAGAATTTCGACGATGGGGTTAAACTGTATGATAAGACAAAAATACTTAATTTGGAGGGGATGATAGCAAAAAAAAGGGGAAGCAAATACATACAGGGTAAAAAAAGCTATAGCTGGATTAAATATAAACATACACAAGAGATAAGCCCTTTTATAGGGGGACTATATATCGAAGAAAAACAAGTGAAATCCTTAGCAGTGGGTATACCCCATGGAGAAGATAAATATCTGTATATTGGCAATGTAGGCACAGGCCTAACGGAGAACCATAAAAGGGCTATTTTAAAGGCGGTATTAAATGAACCTGTTTTGTCATCGCCTTTTATAAATTTTAATGGGAAAGATCATATTTGGATTACTCCTAAAGTAAAATGCCATATAGAATTTATGGAATGGACTGAAGAATATACCATGAGGTCTCCAGTATTTAAAGGGATAATAGTAGAGGAATAAATATGACGCCAAAGATAACTATAAACCAGGTTGAAATATCTTTATCAAACCTAGAAAAAGTATATTGTCCAAAAACAAATATAACTAAAAAAGATTGTATTGATTACTATGTTAAGGTTTTTCCATACATAAAAGATTTTTTATATAATAGACCTGTTTCCTTAACTAGATATCCCAATGGTTTTAATGAAAAAGGTTTCTATCAGAAGAATTCACCACAGGGAAAACCTAATTGGGTAAAGACCTTAAATATACAGGATATGAAAAATTACCCCCTAATTAATGATATGGAAACTTTTTTATGGCTTTGTAATTTAGGAACAATAGAATTTCACCCATGGTTATCAAGTGTTGGAAGTTTGGGAAACCCAGACTTTGGTGTTTTCGACATAGACCCCATGGAGAAGTTTGGTTTTAAAGAGGTCTTGGAAATTGCAGTTAAAATTCATGAGGTTTTGGAATTACTCAAACTAAAGGGATACCCAAAACTTTCAGGTTCCACAGGATTGCAAATTTATATACCTGTTCAAAATAAATATACTTATGAATATGTTAGAGAATTTATTAGACTAGTTTATGTTGTGGTAAATAATCAATTACCTGCTACCACAACCCTTACAAGAAAAGTAAATCAAAGGCAAGGGAAAATATATCTAGATTATTTACAAAACGCCAAGGGGCAAACAATAGTTTCACCATATAGCATAAGACCTAAAGAAGGAGCACCTATTTCTATACCAGTATCATGGGAGGAAATTTTTGAAGGAAATCTAAAACCACAACAATTTAACATAAAAAATAGTATAGAACGAATAAAGAAAACATATGGATTATTTAGTGAGGTTAATACATATAAACAGTGCATAGATAATGCGTATAATATTCTTGAAAAAATTTTATCATAAGCAGGATTTTTCCAATGAATATAGAAAAATATATTAATAAAAAATTTTCAAAATAAAACATTTATTTACCCTGGGTTATAAGGAGGGACATTTACCCAGACCAACTTATTTAACATACTTCATCAAAGGAGGAGATTGTCTTGAAAAAATTCCCCATAAGCATGATTAGAAATATCGCCATTATTTCCCATGGTGGGGCAGGGAAGACATCCGTGGCAGAAAGTATGTTGTATACTGCAGGTACAGTTAGTAGATTAGGTAGAGTAGATGAAGGAACAACAACCTTTGACTATGATCAAGATGAAATCAAGAGGCAGATTACAATCAATACTGCATTGGCACCCTGTGAGTGGGAAGGACACAAAATCAATATTATAGATACCCCAGGTTATTTTGATTTTGTTGGAGAGGTAAAAGGGGCCCTTCGAGTGGTAGATGGTGCTTTAATGGTACTTTGTGCTGCGTCGGGTGTCGAAGTAGGAACTGAGATTATGTATGATTACGCTGAAGAAAATGGTTTGCCCAAAGTTGCATTTGTTAATAAAATGGACAGAGAAAATGCAAACTTCACAATGGTATTAGAACAGTTAAAGGAGAAGTACGGAAATAAAGTTGTACCAGTACAAATACCCATAGGATCAGAAACAAGCTTTAAAGGTGTAATAGATATATTGAACTCCCAAGCGTTTATTTATGACAATGATAAATCTTATAGGGTTGAAAATATTCCAAAAGAAATGGAAGACATAGCGTTTGAATACATGGAAATGTTAAAGGAGGCTGCCGCTGAAGGCGACGACGAGCTTTTAATGAAATACCTTGAAGGAGAAGAGCTTTCTATAGAAGAGATAAAAGAGGGCCTAAGGAAGGCAGTACTTGCTGGCAAGGTCATACCTGTTTTGTGTGGAAGCGCCATTAAAAATATAGGAGTTGCTCAGTTGATGAGTTTTATCAATTTCGCAATGCCTTCCCCAAATGATATTGGGATTGTTAAAGCTACTTTAAATGAAAAAGAAGTTGAAATAAAAGCAAATGAAAATGAAAAGTTTTCTGCACTGGTATTTAAGACCATGGCTGACCCATATGTAGGTAAACTTACATTTTTCAGGGTATATTCTGGTAGTTTAAAATCTGACTCAACAATTTATAATGCCACTAAGAAAATTAGTGAAAGGGTTGGACAACTATTTTTAATGAAAGGTAAGAATCAAGAACCAGTGGATATGGTTCAAGCTGGTGATATAGCTGCTGTGGCAAAACTTCAAGAAACGTCCACTGGTGATACATTGTGCGAAAAAGAAATGCAGCTTTTATTAAGACCTATTGAATTCCCTAAGCCAGTGATTTCCTTTGCTGTAGAACCCAGATCAAAAAATGATGAAGAAAAAGTTGGTTCAGGTTTAGCGAGATTTCTAGAAGAAGACCCCACATTTGGAGTAGAAAGAAACACGGAAACAAAACAAACAATTATATCTGGAATGGGTGAACTTCATTTAGAGATTATTGTTAATAGATTGGCTAAAAAGTTCGGTGTAGATGTAGATTTAAAGACACCTAAGATACCTTACAAAGAAACAATAAAAGGTAAAGCTAAGGTTGAAGGAAAACATAAAAAGCAATCTGGGGGAAGGGGTCAGTTTGGCCACGTTTGGATAGAATTCGAACCTTTACAAAGGGGAGATGAATTCCAATTTGTGGATAAAATATTTGGGGGTTCTGTTCCAAGAAACTACATACCTGCTGTGGAGAAGGGTTTAGTAGAGGCTATGGAGGAAGGAACATTGGCAGGATATCCTGTGGTGGATATTAAAGCCACCCTTTTTGATGGTTCTTATCACAGTGTAGATTCATCTGAAATGGCTTTTAAAATAGCAGCCTCATTGGCCTTTAAAAAAGCAATGCAAACTGCTCAACCTGTGTTGCTAGAGCCAGTTGTCAATGTTGAGGTTGTGGTTCAGGACCAATTCATGGGTGATATAATGGGGGATATGAATACTCGTAGAGGACGGATTATGGGAATGGAGCCTTTAGATGGCGGGCTGCAAAAGGTTAAGGCACAGGTTCCTCTAGCAGAAATGTATAAGTACTCCATAGATCTAAGATCTATGACTCAAGGTAGAGGTACCTTTACCATGGAGTACTCCCATTATGAAGAAGTACCTGCTCATATCCAAGAACAAATAGTAAAAGAGGCTCAAAAGGAAAAAGAGCTTGCTTCTAAATAATAAATTGTAAGAACAGCCTTAGGGCTGTTTTTACAATTTAGAAGACAATTTAGTACTTTAAAGAGATGTGTACATTTATTTTTATTTTTTTGTTATAATTAAAATTGGCACTATTCAAACTTAATGAAATTAAGAATTCGTGCTAATAATAATTAGGGGGTTTAATGAAAATGGAAACAAAATACTTAGCTTTACCAGGACCCACAAATGTGGAAACTGAGGTTTTATTGGAAATATCTAAACCTGTCTTTAATCACAGAAATAAACAATTCAAAGAACTACTGGTTAAAGTAACTGAAATCTCAAAAAAAATGTTAAAAACAGAAAACGAAGTATTTTTCTTGACAGCTTCTGGGACAGGTGCCATGGAATGTGCAATTGTCAATAGTTTTTCAAAAG
>CAYYRM010000111.1:7110-8474 GCA_964474005.1 uncultured Eubacteriales bacterium | reverse complement strand
CATCTAAAAGTTTAATAGCTCTTTCCCTAGCAACCTCTGGAACAGTTGTGGTATCTTCCCAGATAACTCTTAAAGGACGACCAGCCACTTCCATTGTACCATCAGTAGCATACTCTAAACCTAATTCAAAACCTCTTCTCATTTGCTCGCCGTAGTCTGCCAATGCACCACTTAGGGAAGTCAATCCACCAATTAGGATTTCTTCACCTTTGGCAGTGTCAGAACCACAACCTGCAAATAATGCAGTTGCCATTAGTAAAACTAGCATAAGTGAAAATATCTTTTTCAAAACCAAACACTCCTTTTTCTTATGATTTTTATATTTATAACCATTAAGGTTATAACCAAAGTAATGTATTTCTTAATTTATGGCTTTTTTAATTGTTTAATAACATGGGCCATGTTTTCAGCCAGGTGTTTCATTATACTTTCACCTTCTAAATCCTCATGGGCATCAACAGCTCCACCCTTACCTGCAACTCCCACATTCCAATAATGTGAGCCTATGACAATAAGGTCATTCACTGTCATCCAAAGAAGTAATTCCGCAAAGGTAAAGTTTTGCCCAGCCCTTCTGGCAACAGTTATAGGTGCTGCCACCTTCCCTGAAAAAGCTGTCCCTTTCCAGTTATAGCTTTCAGATTTAGCTTTCATGTCATTATTTATCCATCTACCCAAAAAACCCGCCCTATCTAATAAGGCTTTGGTTAAAGCTGTGGAAGATGAATTGTAAACTGGGGAACCTATGATGATCCCATCGGCTTCGAGCATTTTATTGAACACTTCCTCAAAATCATCTTTAGGTAAAGTGCATGCCTTTGCATCAATACAGCCATAGCATCCTGTACAGTAGTGTATCTTTTTGTCCCTTAATGTAATTAATTCTGTTTCAATACCGTATTTTTCAAGTTCATTTAAAGTAAATTGAGTGTAATATTCCGTGTTACTTTTTTCCCTGGGACTTCCCACTATACCTACAACCTTCAAAGATTCCAACCTCCCTCAAAAAGCTTTGCCAGGTGATTACCTTTTATTTACCCCATCTAACAATTGAGCATCCGAAGGCATAACCTGTGCCAGCCCCTAACAATGCAACTATGGAGCCATCTTTAATTTTTCCTTGTTCAACCCCATGCCTTAAGGCAATTAGTTGATCAGCATGTCCACAGTGCCCATCATCACTTAAGTACACTGTTTTCTCTTTATCTATGCCAAGCTCTGCCATAATGGCGTAATGAGCTTTGGGATTCATGTGGTTTATTCCAATAAAATCAATGTCCCTCTCCTGGAGTCCTGAAGCCTTTAAGGCCTTTTTTACTGCCCCTATAAAAGCTGGAATTGATTTTTCCCCCAACCTTTTTTTC
>CAYYRM010000111.1:0-7100 GCA_964474005.1 uncultured Eubacteriales bacterium | reverse complement strand
TCATACCTTCAGGGTCTGTTAAGGTGATCAATTTGGCTTTTCTTAATTTTTCTGGGTCCTTTGCCATTTCATCGGTAATTGGATTTAATGTTCCGCCAAATTTGCCGATGACATCATCTGCAAAAACATGTTCAGTAATTATGCCAGTTCCTAAGAGTTCATTTTCACCATGATCTCTTTTAAGAATTAGTGCGAACCCTGCTGGAGACATATCAAACATAAAGGATTGTGCTGGATCTTGATAATCAATTAAGTATGCATTTGTATTCCCACCCACGATTAAAACTGTATTTAGGCTGTCATCTGCATACATCATATCCTTTGCCACCTTTAATGCCAGTGGAGTTCCTGCACACCTGAAAGATAAATCCCATGCATAGGCATTGTCTGCACCTATCTCATTTTGAATCTTTATTGCCACTGTCCAACAAACATATTCTGCATAGGTTTCACCAGCATACAAAATCATATCAATGGAGTTGGGATCAACTTTTGTTTTATCAAGCAATGACTTGGCTGCCTTTGTAGCCATCATTCCACAATGATCCTCAGGACCACCGATGTATTTTCTGTTTATTCCAAGCTTGTTTCTTAGAATATCAGGACTTATATTAACTTGTTTTGAAAGTTCCTCAGCAGATATTGTTTTCTCTGGCAAGTATATGGAATAATCCAATACACCCACTTTAAATTGACTGTTCATATGAAACATCCTTTCAAACAATATACACTTTTGTGTTTAGCGTTTGATTGTTTACTTAGGTGGCATTACGGTTGCAACACCATCTAGAACCATATCACCTTTTTGGTTTGTGCAAGTTGTTCTTAGCTTAATGCGGTTCTTTTCTTCAATTATTTCAATAACCTCTACCTCAGCTTTAATGGTGTCACCTATCAAAACAGGTGCAGTGAATTTAAGCTCTTGTCCTAGGTAGATGGTTCCACATCCAGGTAGTTTCATACCTAGCACCGCTGATATCAAACCAGCAGACAGCATACCATGGGCTATTCTTGTCTTAAAGAAGGTATTCTTGGCATACTCTTCATTGATATGTGCAGGGTTCAAATCCCCAGTAATACCAGCAAATAAATAAACATCTGTTTCAGTGATGGTTTTTTCTACAAAATCCTTATCTCCGATTTTTAATTCTTTAATGGTTAGTCCTTTCATTACACAAACTCCCTTCAAGCGTTTTGTACTTTTCTAAATGCAAAACTTATGCCAAAATTCTACCCAAAATACAATAATTCGTTTTTTGTCCCTTAATTGCTTGTCCTATTACACATTTGTTCACTTGGAATTTATTTACATCAACATGTTTATTCATATTTAAGTAAAAAACATCCCTAATATTGTATGATTTTAGTACAATTAGGGATGTTTTTATAAAAACACCAAGAAAATTGCTGTACAAATAACAGACAACTGTATGATAAAACTACATCACTCTAGCCCATATTTTTCTATTTTGTCATATAGACTAGATCTGGATATATTTAAAAGCTGGGCAGTTTTTAATTTGTTTCCTTCCGTGTACTCTAAACACCTTCTTATGGCCTCTTTTTCAGTATCTTCCACCACATCCTTTAATGGTCGAATGGGTCCCTTAGAGACCTTTTTGGCACTTTGGGTAATATATACTGGTAAATGTACAGGTAAAATGGTGTCAGAATCAGTAAGATTTATTGCACGTTCCAATACATTTTCCAATTCTCTGACATTACCTGGCCAGTTGTGTCCCCTTAAATATTCCATGGCATTAGTGGATATTTCTTTTACATATTTACCCATTTGGCTGGATAGTTTTTTCAATAGATTACTTGCTATTTTTTCAACATCACTGTGGCGTTCCTGCAATGAAGGGATATCGATGCTCATTACATTTAATCTGTAATATAAATCTTCTCTGAACTCCCCTTGTTGAACTTGATGTTTTAAATCCTGGTTCGTGGCAGCAATTACCCTTACATCTATCTTTATGGGCTTATTACTACCTACCCTTTCAACTTCTTTTTCTTGTAGAATCCTTAGAAGTTTAGCCTGCATCTTAAGGGGCATATCACCTATCTCATCTAAGAAAATACTTCCACCGTTGGCCAACTCAAATTTACCGATTTTACCTCCTTTTTTTGCTCCCGTGAAAGCACCCTCTTCATAACCAAATAACTCTGACTCCAACAACTCTGAGGGAATTGCTGCACAATTTACTTTAACAAATGGGAAGTAATTTCTGTTGCTGGCATTATGAATTGCATGGGCAAAAAGCTCTTTACCAGTACCACTTTTTCCTAATAATAATACATTGGAGCTACTTTGAGATGCCTTAACAGCCATGAATTTTGCCTGCATCATCCTCTCACTCTCACCAATGATATTATCCCAAGAATACTTAGCCCCTTGCATCTCCTTCAACTGGCTTTTATATAGTGATAGTTCTGTTTCTAATAGTTTATTTTTTTGTATAATATCTTTAAACTCTTCAACATCCTGAAATAGTACTAAGCCAAAGCCATATAATACTTCACCGAACTCATCTAACACAGGAATACGATGCACTATGGCTGTATGTCCATTTTCAAAACGATGCTTCCAAGCAATCTCTGACTTTTTATTTTTATAAACATAGGGAAAGCGAGAGTACTTGTCCACCTTAACAACCTCTTTACCT
Source organism: uncultured Eubacteriales bacterium (assembly GCA_964474005.1). GTDB lineage: Bacteria > Bacillota > Proteinivoracia > Proteinivoracales > Proteinivoracaceae > Alkalicella. The sequence goes on along the minus strand of CAYYRM010000111.1, from coordinate 4,431 downwards.
ATGATCTCATCCTTTGGATAACCTAAAAAGTCTGCAAAAATCTGATTGATCATAATAACCTTGGTATCCTTATCAAGGAGGATAATGGGAACAGGTACAGGGTCAAAAAGCTTTTCCATCATAGAAACAAGCAAATCATCAAGTACAATTTCTTGTAGATTCTTTCCGTTAGTAATTTGATTCATAAACACACCCCCACTAATAAAACCATGCTTTAATTATATCTCATATTTTTGTGTCTGAAAAGAGGACAAATTTTGGGGTCAGGCTTTAGTAATTTAATAATTAAATTACTAAAGCCTGACCCCGATTTTTTACAACAGTTCTAGTAGGGCTGGGACTATTTTGTTGGCGTCGCCTACGATGCTTAGGTCTGCCACTTCAAAGATTGGTGCTTCTGGATTAGAATTTATTGCTATTATGAATTCTGCTTCTTCCATACCTGCTACGTGCTGGATTGCTCCTGATATCCCTGCAGCGATATATAGGTGTGGTCTTACGGTTTTGCCTGTTTGACCTACTTGATGATTTTTATCTACCCAGCCTGCATCCACTGCTGCCCTTGAAGCTGAAACCATACCACCAAGCTTATCAGCCAGCTGAGCCAGTGCATCAAAGCCTTCTTTTTTGCCTATGCCTCTGCCCCCTGATACCAAAACATTGGCATCTTCGATCTTAATTTTTGCTTTCTTTTCTTTAACATCCTCCAATATGATTACATTTAAATCTGAATCAACCAAATCAGCTTCTACTATTGAAATATCACCTTTTCTGGTTTCATCCTTTTCCTTTAATGGCATTACTCCTGGGCGAACCGATGACATTTGTGGTCTGTGGTCAGGGCAAATAATTGTTGCCATGATATTACCACCAAAGGCTGGACGAGTCATAAGAAGATTATTATTTTCAGGGTCTATATCCAATATGGTACAATCTGCTGTCAAACCTGTGTGAACCCTTGCTGCAACCCTTGGAGCCAAGTCTCTACCTATGGTAGTTGCTCCTATTAACATAATCTCTGGTTTACCTTCATTTATTGCTTTGGCTAAAACTTTGGTATATGGCTCTGTGGTAAATTTGCTTAAAATTTTATGCTCATACCCCTTCACCATATCCGCACCATAATGTACCAGCTCTTGACATAAGTGATCTACTTTTTCCCCAAGTACCACTGCAGTTACTTTCTCACCAATTTTGTCAGCGATTTCTCTACCTTTGCAAATAAGCTCTAAAGATACCTTTTCTAGTACTCCTTCTCTTTGCTCAACAAAAACCCAAACACCTTTATATTCATTTAAACTCATTTTGTATTCCCTCCCTTTATTTAGCCTTATATAATGAACTTTTCCTTTAACTTATCTAAAATTAGCTGAGCTGCTTCTTTAGGCGTTAAATCTTGATATACTTCACCTTTTCCCTTAGCACCTTTGGTAAATGATTTCTTAACCTTTGTAGGTGATCCCTTTAACCCAATATTGGTCAAATCCACCTCAATATCACTTAGATTCCACTTTAAGATTTCTTTTTCTCTAAATGCATCAAAAACTCCACCCACTGACATATATCTCGGTTCATTCATTTCTTTTAGGGTAGTAATCAAGCAAGGAGTTTGTACCTTTATCCATTGGTAGCTCTCCTCAAAAACCCTTTTTACAACTATACTGTCCCCCTCTAACTTTAAATCTTCAACATAGCTTACCTGTGGCAGCTGAAGATGTTCAGCTATTTGGGGTCCCACTTGAGCTGTATCACCATCAATGGCTTGGCGACCTGCGATGATAATATCATATTCAAGTTTTCGAATGGCTGCAGCTAGGGTCTGTGAGGTGGCCCAGGTATCCGCACCAGCAAAAGCCCTATCTGAAAGAAGTATACCCCTATCAGCACCCATGGCTAATGCTTCCCTTAAGGCAACTTCTGCTTGGGCTGGTCCCATGGTTAAAACCGTTATTTCACCACCCACTTGTTCTTTAATTCTTATGGCTGCTTCCAGCCCACTTTTATCATCTGGATTTATTATACTAGGAACCCCATCACGTATAAGCGTTCCTGTTTTAGGATCTAGTCTAACCTCTGTTGTATCTGGAACTTGTTTAATACAAACAACTATTTTCATATTTTTACCTCCTCAATATTTTAAGAAGTGGCGAACCTTTGGGATTGTGTCTGTTTTTTTAGTCCGCCCCTTCAAAGTTATCTTAATAGATTAGCGGCAATTACCATTCTTTGAACCTCAGATGTACCTTCATAAATTTCTGTTATTTTAGCGTCTCTCATCATTCTTTCCACGGGATATTCACGGGTGTAACCATATCCTCCATGTAATTGAACAGCTTGCACCGTTACTTCCATGGCTGTTTCTGCGGCAAAAAGCTTAGCCATGGCTGCTTCTTTACTATAATTTAAACCACTATCTTTATTAAAAGCCGCTTTATAAACTAACATTCTGGCTGCTTCAACCTTAGTATCCATATCAGCTATTTTAAACTGCGTATTTTGGAAATAACTTATGGGTTTACCAAACTGTTTTCTTTCTTTTACGTACTTAACAGTTTCATCCAACGCACCCTGGGCAATACCTAGGGCTTGGGCTGCGATCCCGATTCTACCACCATCTAATGTTTTCATGGCAATTTTATAGCCTTGACCAATTTTACCCAACAGGTTTTCTTTAGGAATTACACAATCTTCAAATATAAGCTCACAAGTGGCAGAGCCACGAATGCCTAGTTTTGCTTCCTTTTTACCCACAGTAAACCCCGGTGTATCTGCTTCCACTATAAAGGCTGATATTCCCTTTGTGCCTTGGGACTTATCTGTCATAGCCATTATGATATAGATATCAGCATATCCCCCATTGGTTATAAATATTTTTGAGCCATTTAAAATGTAGTTATCACCTTCTAAAACAGCTGTGGTTTGTTGGTTTCCAGCATCTGTCCCTGCATTGGCTTCTGTTAAACCAAAGGCTCCTAGTTTTTCACCCTTTGCCAATGGTACTAGATATTTTAGCTTTTGATCCTCAGTACCAAATTCAAAAATGGGATTGGCACAAAGGGAAGTGTGTGCAGATACAATAACACCTGTGGTGGCACATGCCTTCGATAGCTCCTCCACTGCCATGGCGTATGCTATATAATCTCCACCTTGACCACCATATTTTTTAGGAAAGGGAATCCCTAAAAAACCATATCTTGCAAGCTTTTTTACAGTTTCCACAGGAAACTCTTCCTTTTCATCAACATCATGGGCTAAGGGCTTAACCTCCACCTCTGTAAACTCTCTATACATCTTTTGTAGCATTACATGTTCATTTGATAATGCGAAATTCATAAACTCTTCCTCCTTGTATGTGAAAGTTTTATTTTTCACTAATTCTTTTAAATATTTTGATAATTCCCTTATAATACAGCAGACAGCACATAAGTGCTGTCTGAGTTCTACTTTTCTCTTCTACTCTCTAAAGCTTTACTCCACTTTTCTACTTTTCTACTTTTCTACTTTTCTACTTTTCTACTTTTCTACTTTTCTATTTTTACACTTTATACCTATACTAAAAACACATGTACTTTCACTTCAATCACTCATTACCCACTAACTCATTACGAATCACCCAATACCCAATACCCAATACCCAATACCCATCACTCATTACTCACTTACTATCTTTGAACGATAAGAGATGTTCCTTGTCCTCCACCTATACATAGGGTGGCCAAACCTGTTTTTGCATCCCTTCTCATCATTTCATAAATAAGGGTTGTTAAAATCCTTGCACCAGAAGCACCCACGGGGTGTCCAATTGCTATGGCTCCACCGTTAACATTTACTATTTCTGGATTTAGTTTAAGGTCTTTAACCACAGCTAAAGCTTGAACAGCGAATGCTTCGTTTGCTTCAACCAAGTCAATATCTTCAATGGTCATTCCTGCCCTTTGTAAAGCTAAATTGGTTGCAGGTACTGGACCATAACCCATGATTTTTGGATCTAATGCTGCTGAAGCGTGGGCTTTAATTGTTACCAAAGGTTTTAATCCTAAACTATCTGCTTTTTCCTTGGACATAACAACTAACATAGCTGCACCATCATTAATTCCTGAAGCATTACCTGCTGTTACAGTACCTTCTTTTTCAAAAGCAGGCTTTAATTTAGCGAGTTTATCCACAGTTATACCATGTTTAATGTATTCATCGGTATCAATAACCTTTGGTTCTCCCTTTCTTTGTGGGATAATAACAGGGGCTATTTCGTCTTTGAATCGACCTTCTTTTTGAGCAGCTTCTGCTCGGTTTTGGCTCAATGTAGCATATGCATCTTGTTCTTCTCTGGAAATATTCCATTGTTTTGCGATATTTTCAGGAGTTATACCTATGTGTATATCATGGAATATATCTGTTAATGCGTCATGGATCATTGAATCAACAATTTTT
>CAYYRM010000110.1:0-8497 GCA_964474005.1 uncultured Eubacteriales bacterium | reverse complement strand
TAAAATATAATGACTTTTTCAGTGACCTCCATCACAGTTAGGATTTTTCAAATCTTATCTTATATAACTACTTAGCATTCAACAAAACAGCCCTCTTAATAACCACTGGCCTTTGGGGAACAGACATCTCCCCAACCCTATTTGGTCCCACTGGGGTATCAGCAATTGCCCTTAGCGTATCCTCACCTTCAATCAACTTTCCAAATGCAGCGTAGTCACCATCAAGGGAAGTAATATCCCCATCCATAATAAAAAACTGGCTGGTGGCAGAGTTTGGGTATGGGGTACGGGCCATGGAAATTACTCCTTTAGTGTGACTAAGGGTATTTTGGGTAAAACCATTGGAAGCAAACTCACCTGTGATAGGGTTGCCAGATCCACCAGTACCATCACCCCTTGGGTCACCACCTTGAACCATAAAACCTTTAATTATCCTATGGAAAGTCAAACCATCGTAAAACCCAGTATCAACAAGGCGAACAAAGTTTTCAACGGTTTCAGGAGCATATTGGGGATAAAGCTCAAAAACCATTATACCCCCATCCTCCATCTCCATTTCAACCTTAGGGTTTTCACCACCGAAATCATAATCTTGGTTATCATCCCCTCTGCCACTGGCACAACCAACAAACATAACTGCAATTATAAGGACAATCAAAACAGCAAATCTTTTCATAATTACCTCCTTAAGATAGCAAATAATATTCTTTTATTATTTTAGCATATAATTATCATTTGTACTCATTATTTGATAAACACATTTGAATTGCCTTTGGTGTTTTTGGGGGTCAGGGTCACACGAGGTCACCCCCTACATATGGGTATTTTCGCTAATCTAACTAGGTAAATGAAGGAAATGCCTCACCCTAAATAATTTTCCAAAACTCAATACCATACCCTTGTCACTTGTATCCTTAATGTTATAAAATATAATCTAGTCATCTAAATCTATCAATCTTTTATATGGTCTGCAAGATAACAGGGAAAGGAAAGTGGCCTAACATGCAATACAGAGTAAACCCAAAAAACAATGACAAGCTCTCCATCCTAGGCTTTGGATGTATGCGCTTTGCCAAAGATGAAAAAGAGGTAGAAAAACAAATAATTTACGCCATAGAAAATGGTGTGAATTACTTTGACACAGCTTACGTATATCCAAACAGTGAAGCTGTACTGGGAAGGGTATTGGCCAAAGGGTACAGAGACCAAGTTAAAATCGCCACAAAGCTTCCACCCTATCTAATAAAAAAATACGAGGATTTAGACAAAATCTTCAACACTGAGTTAGAGCGACTACAAACGGACAAAATCGACTATTATTTTATGCACATGCTAACAGATGTTAACATCTGGAATAGGCTTGTGAATATAGGAATACTCAAATGGATAGAAGAAAAAAAGAAAAATGGTCAAATTATTAACATAGGATTTTCCTACCATGGTGGAAGGGATGAATTCGTAAAACTTGTGGATATATATGATTGGGAATTCTGTATGATTCAGTACAACTACCTGGACGAAAACAATCAAGCGGGAAAAAGTGGGCTACAATATGCTACATCAAAGGGATTACCAGTAATGGTAATGGAGCCTCTAAGGGGTGGTAAGTTAGTGACAAACCTCCCCAAGGAAGTATACAAACTCCTAGATGAAGCCTATGTCAAACGTTCCCCTGCCGAATGGGCGTTCCGTTGGATTTGGAATCACCCAGAAGTCATGGTGGTACTTTCTGGGATGAACTCTCAGGAAATGGTGGAGGAAAATATAAGGGTTGCATCAGAAGCTAAAGCAAACTCTTTCAATAAAGATGATTATGAACTATTTGACAAAGTTCGAACCATCTTAAACGAAAAGATAAAAATCCCATGCACAGGCTGTAACTACTGTATCCCATGTCCTGTGGGTGTAGACATACCCACATGTTTTTCCTGTTATAATGATAGGGAGATAGAAGGGAAATTTGCAGCCATGGGTAAGTATCTAATGCAAACCAGCTTAAAATCCGAAGCCCATAATGCATCACTGTGTATAAAATGCAAAAAATGCGAAAAGCACTGCCCTCAAAATATCGTCATAAGTGAAGAACTGACAAAGGTAGCAAAAGCCCTAGAAGGTTATCACTACAAACCAGCAAGATATTTAATAAAAAAGTTAATGAAGCTATAACAAAAGGAGTCCATGGAGGACTCCTTAAACTTTTTCTCAATTCACTTTGTAAACAATGATCCAGGCTTTTTTATCCACTTGCGATCAGTGTCATCTTTGATATAAAACCTTATTAACTCACCACAATCTAAACACAGGTCACAATACATCTGCGAAACATGCTCAACTAAAAACTTACTAGACCTTGGGCCAATATTTCCTGTCTCCGCTGTGAGACCAATTGATATACCCTCTTCAATCCTTGACCCATTACAATTATTACAATTCATAAGTGAAAACCCCCTTGAACTCTAATTAGTATCCCCAGCTTCGGAATTTTCATCCTGAGTATCATCATTTACATTCCCATTTTCGGAACCACTATCATCAGCTGGAGCATCGGTAGAGTCATCTGTCTCGTCCTCGCTGGGCTCACTGGGCTGGGTATTTTGATTTCTATTATTTGATGGCTCAGTGGAAGTTAAGTAGTTTCCATGAACGTAGCCAACTTGCCCATTAAAATTTACCCTTACCCAACCGTTATTAACCATACCAGTTACCCTAACGGTGGCGTGGGCAGTAAAGGTACCAATAATACCACTGGAAGTTGAGGCATCAGTTCTAATATTTAACCCAGTGGTTGTGTACATGGTACTATTAACTGATCGAATACCTGACTGTTCCGCAATGGTTTTAGGTTCCTCAACCACTCCACCTTGATGGGAATCATTTTCCCCATCATTACCGTTATCATTATCAACCACATCATTGTCATCTACATCAGTATCATCATCTACTCCTGGGGACTCCCCTGGTATCTCATTTGTATCCCTATCATCATCGTATGGTATACTCTGCTCAATCCTTCTGGCTTCGGCTTTCCATCTGTATTCACCAAATCCGATAACCAAAATGGTAAAACAAAGTAAAATAATTAGCCCGATATTTATAAGTTTATTGTCACTCATAGAAAACACCTCCACATAAAATCAGGAATATATTAACACTATTCGACAAAATTTTACCAATCCCTTTATTATTATGGGGTGTTTTTGACCTTCAAAGCTTATTTCTTTCTTTTAAATAGTTTTAAAAGCCGATCCAAAAAGTTGTTTCTCTTAGGTACTTCTACTTTATGTTGTTCTTTTACTGGTATATCAATAGATGGGGTTTTAAGGATAAACTGTACCGAATCCACACTACTTTTCCCAGGTGATACAAAGGAGTAATTGGTGTAATCAGATTTATCATTAAGTCCAAAACGCTCCTTAAGGCTTTTCTCAGCCTCAGTTAAACCGTTCCTCATTTCCCTTTGCCCTAAGATTAATCCATCCATGGACTTAGGAACTTCATCCACCTCATTACTAAGTTTATTTAGACCTTCACCCAATGAACCAATAGCTTGGATAAAGGAAGTATTACCTTGCATTAAGGTATCAAATCCTAAAGTCAAACCTTCAGTTGCCATTGGGAGGGTTTCCATATGGCTATGAAACACAGCATATTCCTCCGCCAATTTTTCTACACCTAAGGTATACTCATTTATACCCTGATGTAATAGTTTTAAGTTATTAAACATCTCTTCTAAAAGAATTACCTTCTCAATAATCCTTTCCAATGCACAAGCTAAATCACCATCAATATCAAGGCGATTAACCAGTAATTTGACCATCTGAAGCAGTTGGTCATTTTCTATGTCAGGGACAATCTCCTTAATTTCTAGGATTAATTCCCCTATGGTATCAGTTATATTGATACCTATTTGAGCAAATTCATTAACCCCTTCACGCAATACTTCACCTTCTGCAGATAGCAGGTCTAAGGCATCCTTTATATCCCTAGAAGCACCCACTAACTGAGGGATGGCTGTATGGAATACATGCAAAGAACCACTGAAACCATCCATACCGGAAATAATATCATTGCCATTACCCTTAAGTTTTTGTTGTCCCATATTCACTTCATTAATACCCTTGGATAATTGATACATGCCATCTTGTAAATCTAAGGTACCTTTGTGTAACTCATTCATACCCCACTTAAGTTCACTAAAACCTTTGCTAATCTCATCAAATTCCAGTGCGTCAGCTAAGGTAAAAGGTGAAATGGCTATATTGATTCCATCTAGTTGAAAATTACTACTTTCTAAGGAAACAGTATAACTAACTGAAGCATTGGGTAACACAGTATAAGCTAAGGTGGCTGTTTCACCCAGTATAACTTTACTGGCTCCCTCTGCGGATAATATTTTTGTATTTCTTAAATTTATGGGTATTTGAATTTGGGCAAAATAATTGTGGATAAAGTGCTCTTCTCCACCAGCCTTTGGTGAAAAATCCACAACAATTTCTATAATACCATTAACACCACCTAAGTTTTTTCCATCAACCTCTTTACCGTTTAGATAATATCTAACATCCAAAACCCAAGGGAGTTCCTTTGATAAAAGCTCACCTTGATAATAAAAGCCTTGATGGCTTTTTTCTAAATCCCACTTAATCACATCAGCCATTACCTCAGGCTTTACAAGATTACTCAAGTTCTCAATACTTTTATAAGCTCCGTAATCCACATAAGTTCCAGAAAGGGCAAGGGGAATGTGGTTGACAACATAAATGGCCTCAACTTCCCCATTGTGGCTTAAAACTCCATACACAGTCTCGTTTTTGCTAAAATCTATTATGTGATTATCATCCAGAGCATATACAAAGCTTTCAAGATTGAAAACGAAAAAACTCACAAGTTGCACAAAAAACAGCAATACCACTAACTTCTTACTTATCTTCTTTTCAATCATTTTATAAACCCCTTTCCCAGGCTTTGGAATTTAAACCATAGGTTGTTTTCACAATTAACCCATCGAAAATAACCAGTATATGTGGTAAAACCAAAAATACCATTCCTCCACTTAGTAAAGCACCTCTACCAATAAGTAGCCCCATCTCAGACACCTCTCCCACGGAGGATATAATATAAACACCCATACCCGCAGCAAAAAGAATTAGTGCCGATGTGATTATAGGCCAGCCAGCGGTTTTTATGGAATACTCCATGGCCTTTTTTTTCTCCATACACTTTCTATACTCCAAATACCGATTGGTTAAAAGTATGGCGTAATCTATGGTGGCACCTAGCTGTACTGCACTAACAATCATATAGCCCACAAAGGATAGTGAAGTCCCCATAAAATATGGTACAGCCATATTGACCCAAATGGCTGACTTAATCACTAAAACCAGTAAAAACGGAATGGTAAATGAACGGAAAGTTATAAACATAATAAATAAAACTGCAACAATAGATATCATATCAACAATAAAAAAATCCTTATCCACCAATGCTTTGATTTCTCCAACACTGGCTGAAGAGCCCAGCAGGTAATACTCATCTTCATAGTAGCTTTCTACCAAGGCTTTAAGATCTTCAATGGCCAAGAAAGTCTCCTCGCTCTCCACAGGTACATCTAACCCTAGGATAAATCTGGTGTATCCTTTGGACAAAAAATTATCTAATAATCTTTTGGGCAACATAGCCTTAGGAATAAAGGGGTCTGCTAAAGTGGTCAAACCTTGAACCGATACCATATAAGATTTACTTAATAGCTCATCGGTGAACTTTTTTTCTTTCCCTGAGCCCTCGGTGGGAACCACTAAAACCAAGGGATTATCAACCCCAAAGATTTTATCAATCTCCCTTTCATGTATACCAACTATGTTATTTTCGTCATCGGTTATAGCACTTTCACCATAGACAAATGTATTTGATTTTTGCGCTAAAAAGGCAGGAACCGATATAAGTGCAATTAAAACCAGTATAGGAATCTTTACTTTGAATATCCCCTTAGAGACCCCTGTCAGGGAGGGAAGGAAGGACTTATGTTCTGTTTTTTCAAGGATTTTGTTAAAGAAAATGGTAACACAGGGCAGTAAAAATATAACACTGATAAGGCTGATAATAATCCCTTTACCCAATACCAAGCTCATATCCTTACCGATGGTAAACCTCATAAACATAAGGGCCAAAAACCCAGCCACTGTGGTAAGGCAACTGGCTGCCAGTGAACTAAAGGATCCACAGATGGCCTTCACCATGGCTTCACTGGAACTTAAACCCTTGTCTTTTTCCTCAGTGAACCTGTGCAACAAAAAAAGGGAATAGTCCATGGATAAAGCAAGTTGTAAGACAGCGGCACTGGAAATAGTGATAAAAGAAATCTGACCAAAGATGATATTAGTCCCCATGTTAATAATTACCGATGTACCTATAACCAAAAGGTAAACCACTGGTTCAAACCATGATGTGGTGGTCAGAACAAGTATCAATAAAAAGATTGGTATCACAAAAACAGTGATAGAAAATACCTCCCTTAAGGTACTTTCCCGAACCACCTTAGACCTTATGGCAGCACCTCTTAACATACCCTTATCCCTTATCAAGCTCAATCCTTGGATCTCATCAATGGCCTCACCAACACCTAAACTATACTGATCATCAGAAAACTCTATCTGAAATAATGCATACCCATCCTTATAATAGTTCTCCACAACACCATTAGGATACAAATCCAAGGGTTGATAGATATCCACAAGATCATCTAACCATAGAACATTTTTTATACCCTTAATGGATTGAAGTTCTTTTTTAACAGATAATGCCATGGGTATATCCACATCCCCTAGCATAACCTGTGCATAACTGGTCAATGAAAACTCTTTGTCCACAACTTCCATGGACTGCCTAGTATTACTGTCCCGAGGGAGATAAAGGCTTAAATCATAGTTAATTCCAACAAAGGGTATCAAAAAAGCACAAATCATCGCCAAAATCCCAAAAATAATCACAACAACTCTTCTATTTCTAACAATAATCCTAGCCAACCAATTCATAGGTATCCCCCCCAATAATCTTACGGCATTGTTTTTACTTATATATACACGTTTCCCATAAAAATTAGAAACGAAATGTCTTAAATTTTCTACCATTGACCAAAGACCCAAAAAACATTAGAATCATAATTAGTGCTTAAGGGAGGCAATCATATGATACAGGGTCTGAATCTTTTAGAAGATAACATATATAAGCTATTCACAAAATATTTTATAAACAGTGTGGCTGCCATGGCTATGATCGCATTTTACATCCTAGTGGATACCATCTTTATTGGTCGGGGTGTGGGAAGTGAGGGCCTTGCCGCCCTCAACATAATCCTACCTGCATATAACCTTATCTTTGCCACGGGACTGATGATCGGAATAGGTGGAGCCACAGCCATGTCTGTAAGCTTAGGCAATAACAACAGGAAAATGGCAAAGACATTTTTCACATATTCCATGATAATGGCTGTTATAGCAGGAGTAACCTTTACCCTTTTGGGGTCAATATATCTTGAACAGCTAAGCTATTTACTAGGGGCCACAGAGAATAATATTGCATTGGTAATGGAATATTTCCAAGTGGTGGCAGGGGTAGCCTTTTCATTTATACTGGTAAATGTAATCTCAGCCTTTGTGAGAAATGACAAAGCCCCACAATATGCCATGTGGGTTACAGTATCAAGCTGTGTTACGAATATAGTATTAGATTGGATATTCATCTTTGTGTTGAATTGGGGAATGAGGGGTGCAGCCTTGGCCACGGGAATTTCTTCCCTTCAAAGCTTACTACTATTCACCCTATACCTATTTAACTGGACTGATAGATTAAAATTTGTAAGGGTAAATTTCCACTTAGATATTATTAAAAGGATAGTGGCAAATGGTGTTTCAAATTTTGTCATAGAGCTTTCCTCTGGCATAGTTATTTTTGCCTTCAACTGGACTTTGCTAAAAAATATAGGTGATATAGGGATCACAGCCTATAGTATAGTAGCCAATATTTCTTTAATATGTGTGGCAGTATTTACAGGAATATCCCAAGCCGTTCAACCCTTGGTAAGCATAAACTACGGTGCCAATAAAATTGATAGGGTTAAAAAAGTCCGAAACCTCGGCCTGATTTGTGCCAGCCTTATTGGATTTCTCTTTTATCTCACAGGGCTGATGTTCCCAAACCAAATAGTACGGCTATTTGTAGTAGATGCAACGGAGCTCATGGACTTAGGGACATCAGCAATCTATTATTACTTCATAGCCTTTGTATTCATGGGAGCCAATATTGTAATGGGATCATACTTCCAAGCCATGGAAAAATCTTATTACGCCACAACCATATCCATGTGCCGAGGTATAGGATTTATAATTTTGGGGTTAATGGTTCTACCCATATACCTATCAACCATAGGGATATGGTTAACAGTCCCCATTCCAGACGCCCTAACCCTTATGGTGCCTCTGGGCATCTATCCACAACTCAA
>CAYYRM010000109.1:0-8575 GCA_964474005.1 uncultured Eubacteriales bacterium | reverse complement strand
ACTAGGGAACGTATACTTAAACAATGGCGTGAGATTGAAATAATCCAAGAAAAATATGACTTTGCAATTTTAAAGGGTATAGAGGTGGACATACTAGCAGATGGGTCATTGGACTTTGATGATGACTTTTTATCTCAGTTTGACATAGTGGTTGCTTCGGTACATAGTAACTTTAAACAAACAGAAAAGGAAATGAACCGTAGGTTAAAAAAAGCCATAGAAAACCCAAATGTAGATATCTTGGGGCATATGACAGGGAGGCTTTTGCAAAAAAGGAATCCATATAATTTAAACATAGAAGAGATATTTAACTTTGCAAAAAATCATAGGATTGCCTTTGAAATTAACTCATCTCCCGATAGGTTTGACCTTAATTCTGAAAATGTAAAATTGGCTAAGGACATGGGCCTAAAAGTTGCAATAAATACAGATAGTCATAGTAAAACGGAGTTGGCAAATATTTTACTGGGAGTGGGAACTGGTCAAAGGGGATACCTAGGGACCAAAGATGTAATCAATACATGGGACCTGAAGGAGTTAAAGACATATTTAAGGGGTTGATTTAATGGATATTAAACATTTGAAAACATTAGAATACTATAAAATCGTAGATATGTTAGAACAAAAGGTTTTAACAGCCATGGGACAAAAAAAGTGTGAAAGCTTAGCTCCCATAAAAGAAAAGGGCTTACTTTTAAAAGAGCTAAGCTATACCCATGAAGGGGTAATAGCCTATAATTACGGTAACCCACCCATGACAGAGTTAAACGACATACTACCTGCCCTAGATCGTGCCGTTAAAGGTGGTATTTTAAATGGTTTAGAACTTTATAATATATTGCGAAGCATACAGGTAGCTAAAGAGGGAAAGGTTTACTTTACAAAGCTTAAGGATCTGACACCGAATATCTACCAAATTTTAAAAGAGATGGATGATTTAAAGGAACTAAAAGAGCAGTTAGTTGTTAGCGTGGCTGATGATGGATACATCCTAGATACTGCATCAACAGAGCTTAAGTCCATTAGAAAACAAATATTTAAAGGTGAGTCGGACTTAAAGGATAAACTAGAAGGTTTTATCCGTTCACCCCAAAAACTAAAGTATTTGCAAGAAGGTATAATAACACAAAGGAACGGTAGATATGTGGTACCTGTTAAGACTGATGCTAAGGGTCAAGTACCCGGCATAGTACATGATTATTCCGCCAGTGGAGCCACTGTTTTTGTGGAGCCAACCTTTGCTGTGGAAATTGCAAATCGAATCCAAGAATTTAAAGTAAAGGAAAAACAGGAAATAGAGCGAATACTAATGGCTCTAACTGCGGTTGTTGAAGCCCATAGCCACCAGCTAAAATACATAAATGAAAGTCTTGGTGATTTGGATTTTATTTTAGCCAAAGCTAAGTTAGCCAGGTCGCAACGGGCAACCCAACCACATATAAACAATGAAGGGTATATCAGAATAAAAAATGGTAGGCATCCATTGATTCCCGATGGTGTTGTTGTACCCATGAGTGTGGAGCTTGGTAAAGATTTTAATACCGTGGTTATAACAGGTCCCAATACTGGGGGGAAAACTGTAACATTAAAAACCTTAGGTTTACTTACCCTTATGGCTTTAAGTGGCTTATTTGTGTTAGGTGATGAAGGTTGTAGTTTTCCAGTATTAGATGGGGTTTATGCAGATATAGGAGATGAACAGAGTATTGAACAATCTTTAAGTACTTTTTCATCTCATATGACAAACATTATTAAAATAATCGAAAAAGCCCAAGGGAACTCCCTAGTATTATTTGATGAATTAGGTGCAGGTACTGACCCTGTGGAAGGTTCTGCATTGGCTACTTCCATAATGAATTTATTTAAAGAGCGTAAGGTATTAACTGTTGCCACTACCCATTACAGTCAGTTAAAAGGCTTTGCCTACGAAAATGAAGGGGTGGAAAATGCATCCGTAGAGTTTGACCATAAAACTTTAAGACCCACTTATAAACTTCTTGTGGGTATCCCAGGAAAGAGTAATGCATTTGAAATATCAAAGCGCCTAGGTCTTGATGATAGGGTAATAGAATCTACAAAAAGTTTGATAAACCAGTATACTGTTAGAGTTGATGAAATTTTAAATGACCTTGAAGAAAAAAGGATGCTGTATGAAAAAAAACTAGTTGAAATCAGCGCCCAAGAAAAGAAATTTGCATCTGAAGTTGAAAAGTTTAAAGTAAAACAAAATGAATTCATGGAAAAAAGAGAAGGGATGTTAGCTAAGGCTAGGGAAGAGGCAAACAAAATCATCCGACTTGCCAAAAGGGAAGGGGATGATTTAATAAAGGAAATAAGGAAAATCCAAACCAGTACAAATCAAGGTGAGCTTGATAGGGAATTACAAAAGGTTAGGGATAAAATGAAAAACACCCATGTGGAAAATGATTCACCACAAAAAACAGGAAACCTTGGAATTACTGATATTACTGTGGGTATGGAAGTAAGGCTTTTGGATATAAGCCAAAAGGCCACTGTTTTAGAGCTACCTGATGAAGATAAAAAGGTGATGTGCCAAGTGGGAATCATGAAGGTCAAAACACCTTTAGAGAATTTAGAAAAGATTCAGGGTGTAAATAAAGTAACCTATAACAAAACTAGTTTAAGAAACCTAAGCAGTAAAGGTGATGATGTAAAAAACAGCTTAGACCTAAGGGGCCAAAATGTAGAAGATGCCATATTAAACATAGATAAATTTTTAGATGATAGTTTTTTAGTTGGTTTAAAAGAAGTAACCATAATCCATGGTAAGGGAACAGGGGCATTAAGGTCAGGGGTCAGGGATTACCTTAGAAACCACCCCCATGTAAAATCCCTAAGGTTCGGAGATTTCAATGAAGGTGGCGATGGAGCCAGCATAGTCACATTAAAATAAGGGGGGAAATAAATGAAAATTTTAATTACTGCTTTTGAACCCTTTGGCAATGACAAAATAAATCCCACCATGGAAGTGGTCAGTAAATTAGAGGATATTGAAGGTGTTGAAATTTTGGTTTTACCAGTAACTTTTACTGCCTTTGATTTCTTACAAGATAACATAAGAGATAAATACTATGATTATATAATACATTTAGGACAGGCAGGGGGAAGAAATAAAATAACATTTGAAAAGGTAGCCATAAATTACATGGATGCTAAAATACCTGATAACTTAGGAAATCAGCCCATGGGTGAAGATATAGTTAATGATGGTCCCCAGGGTTTATTCACCACTATACCTATTAAAGAACTAGTTTCAGCACTTAAAGCTAAGAATTTTCCAGTAAATATATCTTATACCGCTGGAACATATGTCTGCAACTATATCATGTATTCATCTCTGCAATACTTTAATAACTCAAACACAAAGGTAGGTTTTGTCCACATACCATATAGCCCAGAACAAGTGAGCAATATAGAAGCACCAAGCATGGATACTAGTTTAGTATCCAATACCTTAAGGGAGGCAATACAGCTCCTAAAAACAAATGAACTCCCCATAGCTAAAATGAGCTTAGGAGAAACGGATTAAACCAAAAAAAGAGCCCAATACTTGGGCTCTTTGATTTAGGTTTTTATCCTTCGCCATTACCATTACCATTACCATTACCATTACCATTGCCATTATTATTTTCAAAGAGTATGGAACGGATTGGTGAAGGCTCTGCGCTGATATCTTGACCTTCGTTATTTTTCCCCACTGCCACTACGTAGTAGTAATAAGTGGTGTTGTTACTTAGATCCTGTATATCAGTGAAATCTGTCCTATTTCTGTTAGTCCTACCTACCTGAGTAAAGCCAGTATTCTGTTGAGTACTACGGAAAATCAGGTATTCAGTGGCATTTAATGCTTCATTCCAAGAAACTCCTATGCCAGAGTCTTGAGTTCTTAAGGTCAAAGTAATATCATTGACCCTTTGAACAGAGGATGGGAATGTAACCTTAAGTTCATTTGAAGACCTTGTTTCAGTGCCATCTTGACGGACAGCTGTAACATAATAGGTGTATTCCACATCTTTTTCTACTAAGGTATCTAGATATTCCCTTACATTCACTGGAACACCATTTAACCTTACAAAGTCTGTGCTATCTCCACCTTTACGATAGATATTAAAACCAACGGCTTCATTTGAAGCATTCCATCTTAGTCTAATACCGTTATTGGCAAAGTTATGGGTAAGGTTACTCGGAGGAGTTGAGGTGCCATCATGCATATCGCAGACTTCAGTTGGAGCCATTATGGATACGTCCGCAGGGACTCTGCCAGGCTCTCCGTGTAACCACCTATCATCTGTTTCTATATAATCCCTAGGAGCTAACATAACCTTTGTCTGATGATGATGTTGTGGACAAGATTCTGATACTAACTTTCCAGTTTCCTTACAAATAGTTACCTGTACAAAGGCATCACAAACCTCTGTTGGTTCATAGCCCCTTATGAAGAAATCTGTTCTAATATATTGTGAAGGTGTTAATGGACTAGGTATTTTGCCAGACTTTGTACTTACAGAAACTTGAACGATGGAATTAGGTCTGTTAAAAGGTGTATCTGGAATGTCTTTATGAGCAGCTGTCATTATATCTCCCCACATACGATTAGTGTATTGATGTGGACTTGCTACATTTTTTTCATACCTATCCCAGCCAATCCAGACAACTAAACTATAATGAGGAGTATATCCCACTATCCAACCATCTTGGCCACCTTCTGAGGTACCAGTTTTAGCGGCAGCA
This sequence comes from uncultured Eubacteriales bacterium, assembly GCA_964474005.1. Taxonomy (GTDB): domain Bacteria; phylum Bacillota; class Proteinivoracia; order Proteinivoracales; family Proteinivoracaceae; genus Alkalicella. The sequence continues at coordinate 3,823 of CAYYRM010000109.1, read as the reverse complement.
GTTTTATTAAACCAATTGTGATTGCGAATCATCCTACCTGTTCCCACAGGTGATTGAATTACATCTGTTAACATGTCGTTCATTAAAAAGGCTGTTTCTTCACTCATTACAACTTTAGAGTTAGCATTGGCAGTATAAATAACACGACCATCTCTATCCTTAATTTCCTTGATGAAATATGGTTCTGCTAAAACACCATTATTGCCAAAAGCACCAAAAGATGATGCTAATTCCAATGGCGAGGCGTGTAAAGTTCCTAATGGAACAGAAGTATTTAATATTTCTGGATTGTTTTGAGTAAACTGAGAAAGCCCTAAGTTATAAGCAAACTCTGCTGCATATCTGTTGCCAACCATCTCTGTTAATTTAATGGCAGGAATGTTTAAAGACTTGGCCAATGCATGTCTGGCAGTAACAAGGCCTTCAAAGGTTCTAGAAAAGTTATTGGGTGCATATGGCCTTGGAGTGGATGGCCAAACTGTTGGGGCATCATCGATAACACTACCAGGGAAAAGAATTCTTTTTTCAATGGCTGGGGCATATGATATGATGGGCTTTATAGATGACCCCATTTGACGATTACGAGCCACTGGTCTTAAAAATGCATTATTTGATAAAGAGGCGTTACGTCCTGAAACAAAAGATACTATTTCTCCTGTTTTAATATCAACCATTACCGCTGTACCTTGAGCTGGAACCGTTACTCTATTACCATTACTGTCAGTGGTAACAAAGTCAGATGGATAATAACTGGGGTTATTCATTGCTTTTTCTGAGGCCTCTTGAATCGCAATGTCTATGGTTGTTGTTATGGTATACCCAAAGTTTCTGATGGCATGCCTTGCATCACTTTTAGTGAAACCATACAATTCAGATAAAATTCTTTCGGCTTCCACCAATGCATAGGCATGGGGTCCAGGATGCTTAACATTTGATTGTACGTTTTCAGAATTATCTCTACGTAGAACTAATTCCTCAGCCCTGGCTTCATCATACTGTTCACGGGATATATAGTTAAATCTATACATTCTATATAAGACATCATTACGACGGGATATGGCAGCTTCCCGTGAGCCCCAACGTGGGTCAAATCTAGAGGGATTGTTTGGAATGCCTGCTAAAAGTGCCATTTCTCCCAAAGTTAATTCGTCAATTTCTTTGCCAAATAGACCATTGGCCGCAGCCCCTATGCCGTAATCTGGGTGGGCATAGTGAACAGCATTGTTTAAATAAAACTCTAATATTTCGTCCTTTGAATACATTTTTTCAACTTTTAACGTTAGGTAGAGTTCTTGAATTTTACGTTCAAGGGTCCTAAGTGGTATACCTAAATCTTTATAAGCAGGTGCAATAATAACTTGTTTGATTAACTGCTGGGATATGGTACTACCGCCACTGACGGTGTCATTTTGAATGTTAGATAGTAACGCTCTACCCATACCCCTAACGTCAAATCCTGGGTGACTATAAAAATGTCTATCTTCTGTGGCTAAAAAAGCGTTAATTAAATCCTCAGGAATTTCATCTAATGTGAGTCTAATGCGTTTTTCATCGTAGGCTTGCCCTATGAACTCACCATTTCTATCTACTACCAATGTAGGAAGAGATGGACTCTCTAATAGGTCTCGGTTTAATGTTGGCATACCTTGTAATGATGCTGCCACAAGCCCCAATACTACCCCGCCTGCTAAAAAACCAACCAATAAGCCTAAAATTAGTAATATCTTAAATGATTTCAATGCTATTTTAAGTGCTTTTTTAACCCTTTTGTTCTCCTTTGGAGTTTTTGTGTTTTTATCCTTTTCCATTGGAAATTTTTCTCCCCTTTCCCATAAGGAAATTAATATTTCTTTTTATTTTTAGTATTATAGCATAAAACAGTAAAAAAGTTAACAAACACCTTATTAACAAATAATGAATTGTATAATTTTGTTAGAATATACACAACCTAATCCATAGGAAAATCATATAATAAAAAAGGAGATAAAACAATGCATAAAAATGGTTTAACATTATTTGTTATTACATTGTCTATAATATTGCTGTCCATGTTTTTTTATAACTTAGGATTTGCACAAGGCTTAACCCCTGTGGTCCAAGGGGAAAGATTTCAAGTGGTTTCAGGAAAACAGCATGGAATTAGGTATGAAATATATAGGGGTAACAGCCTAGATCACTATGTGGTTAGATTTTTCAAAGATGAAAAAGATGTGCTTAACAGTAGGATAACGGATTTAGAAGTAAGTTTGGAAATTGAAAACGGCCAACTACTAAGTGTCGCTCCTGCTGGGACCATAGAAGATAACAAGTCTCATTACAAGTTTTCGTCACGGAGAGGTTTAAATACTCAGCTGGAAGATAAGGGTTTATTCTTAATATTTAAATTCCAGACCCAAGAGGATTCAAAAGGAACTTTAAATTTTTCATTTACTGAATATACTCAAATATCTAAAACCAGTGCTACAAAGAAAAGTGAACCGATAAGTTTTGGATTTAAATAATTATGTAAAACGAGAACTTCACTGGGTTCTCGTTTTTAACATTTGTTATGGATATGCATTTTTTCCCTTCTTATATAATATATTTATTTTAAGTTAGGGGGGGAAACTATGTTTAGAAAAAGAAGATTTTCCATATTTGGTGGATATAAATTTAAAATAAGATTTAAGTTCTTAGTATTTTTATTTGCAATAGTGTTTATTTTTTCAGCTGTTAGGACATTTATTTTTATTGAGACCAATTTACGGCCCACAATTATGGCAATAGCTGAAGCCAGGGCAAAGGTTATAACCACGGAGGCAATAAATAGTGCCATAGATTTACATATTGCCAGGGAAAGTAGATATGAACACCTTATATTTATCCAAAAGGATTATCAAGGCAATATTGCTATGGCAGAAGTTAATAACATGGAGGTTGCTAGGATTCAAACACTAACTACAATGAATGTGCAGGATGCTCTTAAAAGAATTCAATCAGAAAAAATTAGGATACCACTGGGGATGATTTTCGGAAGTCAAATCCTTGCAAACTATGGTCCTAAAATTCCAGTAACACTGGTACCATTTGGCACAGTAAATGCAGGAATAAGCCAAAAATTTAACCCCGCTGGGATAAATATAGTATCACACGAGGTGGGAATAGATATAGAAGCGGAAGTACAAATAATAATCCCCTTTGTTTCTTCTCAAATATCTATATCCACATATACTCCCATTGTAACTGCTACATACTTTGGCAAGGTACCCGATACTGTAATAAATCTACCACTGGGACAAAACTTCGAGATTCCATCGGTAATTGAAGGACTAGAATGATTACTTCATTATATAGTAATTTTTAATTGTTGGTTTAGGAAGTTGGAAGTAAAAGTTATTTCTAAAAAATAACATTGACCAAAGGTAAAATTAATTATATGATATTTTTTATCGCCCAAAGTAAAAACAAATTAAAAGTAATTCTTTAGGGGAAAATAAATTGTAACACTTAAATTGTTAATTTAATTTTATAAGTTTAATCTTAAAAAAATAATTTAAAAAAGTATTGACAAGTTGAATGAAAAATGATAAGATAGTTTTTGTCGCCAAGAGGCGATGGCTTAACAGATAGGCAGATAGGCAGATAGGCAGATACCTAACAACCTAACAACCTAACAACCTAACAACCTAACAACCTAACAACCTAACAGCCTAAACAGGGTTCTTTGAAAATTGAACAGCATCATGCCAGTAATAAAGGTAAGAAGTTAATTCTTAGCGAATGAGTTTTAGTGATTAGTCGCGAAAGCGACAGGACGCAAGTCTAAGTCAGAATTTAAGTGGAC
>CAYYRM010000108.1:0-8671 GCA_964474005.1 uncultured Eubacteriales bacterium | reverse complement strand
GGTCAGGCTTTAATAATTTAATTACTAAATTATTAAAGCCTGACCCCTTAATTTTACAACAATGTTATGCCTAATGCATCACATTCTTTTATTATTTCATTTGACCAAATACTGGCTTGGACTTCTCCAATGTGAGCTTTCCGAAGAAAATACATACAGATTCTAGATTGGCCGATACCTCCACCCATGGTGAGGGGTAATTTGCCATGGAGGAGTTTTTGGTGGAAATCAAGTTGGACTCTATCTTCAGCTTCGGCTATTTTAAGTTGTTCCAACAAAGATTCTTGATCAACTCTAATTCCCATGGATGACAACTCCAATGCACAACCCAAAACAGGGTACCAAAATAAAATGTCGCCATTTAATTTCCAATCGTCATAATCAGGAGCCCTACCATCATGTTTTATTCCAGACCTAAGTAAGCCCCCAACTTCCATAAGGAAAACAGCACCTTTATCTTTAGTTATGGCATTTTCCCTTTCCTTTGGTGTTAGGTCAGGGTAAAGGTCTTCTAATTCTTGGGTGGTTAAAAAGAAAATTTCATCGGGCAGAATAGGAGTTATGTGCGGATATAAACTGGTTATATACATTTCAGTAGATTTGAAAGCCTTATATATTTTTTTCACGGTGATTTTTAAGGTATCCTTTGATCGTTGCTCCTTGGATATGATTTTTTCCCAATCCCATTGGTCTACATAAATGGAGTGGAGGTTACCTAATTCTTCGTCTTTGCGTATGGCGTTCATGTCTGTATATAAGCCTTCTCCCAAGGAAAAGCCATATCGAGCCAAGGCCATACGTTTCCATTTTGCCAATGAATGTACTATTTCAAATTTTTCATGGTTTACTGCTGGAACATTAAAGGATACTGGGGATTCAATTCCATTTAGGTTATCGTTAAGGCCCGTATGTGATGGGACGAAAAGGGGAGCTGATACCCTGGTGAGATTTAGTTCTTCGGCAAGCTTTCTCTCAAAATAATCTTTAATTGCTTTAATGGCAACCTCTGTTTCTCGAATGGTCAGTAATGATTTGTAATCTTGGGCTACTTTTACAGTTAACATGGTAAAACCTCCTCAAAATAGATAATAAAAAAACCTTTCACCCCTAAAAAAGGGACGAAAGGTATATTCCGTGGTACCACCCTAGTTAGCAAAAATTCTTTGCTCACTTAGTTACGGTTCGTGTGCAAACCGTCCTGTTTGATAACGGCACAGGTACCCGTCTAAGTCTACTTTCCCAATGGGGATTTCGGTTAGAAACTCCGAGATGTTATTCGATATAGCCTTTGTGTTGGTCTCACACCATCACCAACTCGCTGAAACTAATCTCCATATCTACTTCTTCTCATCACAGTTTTTAATAATATTGTTATTTATATTATTACATTAAAGAACTAAAGTCAATACATTAATATAAAAATTTTTCTATTTTTTCAATGAGTTAGTCTAGCTATTTAAGAAAATCCCTAACCTTTGTATAGAAATCCATTGGTTTTTCAATTTGAGGAGCGTGGGCACAATCGCTTATAACCACTTCTTCAAAATTTCCACCATTATCTTTATACTTATCCAATACATAGCGGGTTTGAGCTAACATTGGCTGTGGTGGATAAATATCAGATCCTGGCCAACCGGGTACAAAGCCAGCTTGCCCTAAAAATCCAAAATCTAAGAAAGATTGGTCAGATACAATCATGTCATTTTCACCACGAATCCAAAGTACAGGGATCTTATTTGAAATATCTGCAAAAGCTTCTAAATTCATATATTTTGGACTGAATGAATTGTTGATACCTTTTGTTCCAGGTCCGACCCCTGGCCATTGTTCACAAGCTACAAAATCACCGGGATAGAACCCATCAGCTACTTTTGTGGTAAACATGGAAGTTAAAAATACATCCTCCACATCTTTTTCAACGGTGAAGGGTGGTTTGAAATATAAAGAATTCATTACATTTAATGGACTGTTGGGTGAATCTGCCCCACGGTTACCATCTTGAATTCCTTTAACAAATTCCGGATTAGCTCCGCCGCCGCCAGTACCAGAAAAGCTTGGATTGCACGGGGTTCCCTTGGCATCCTTTGTGCCACCGAAGCCGAAAGGAGAAATGGGGTTAAGTAAGATTATGGATTTTAAGTCATTGGGGTAGTTAATTGCATATTGCATAATGATTCCTCCCCCCAAGGACCAACCTAGTAGACTAATGGGTTTCGGAAGTTCTAAAGCTTCAACAAAAGATTTTAAATCCTTTGTCCACTCCTGTAATCCTTGGGTTGCATCGATGGGAAGTGATTCAGTTTCACCATAACCCCTTAAATCTGGAGCTATTACATAGTATTGATCAGATAGGGTATTCACGGCATCTGTCCAAAATAAGTTAGATGATACATTACCATGGACTAAGATTAACACAGGGTTTTCTTTATTACCCTTAGCAATGTAAGAAACAGTTAGTCTATCAGTCTTAACAGTTTGTGGTGCAAGTAAACTGATACTCATTTAATTAACCTCCTATAAAGTAATGGCTTAATGAAATAATTATATCAAAATTCAGATAATTGTAATAGGTTTTAGTAAAATTAATATTAATAATTTTTAGTATTCTAGTTTAATTAAGTGATTATGTTACCAATATATTGAATTATAAGTGAAATAATGTTACAATGAGTTTGTGAATAATTTTATTTTAAATTCATAGAAAGGAACATTATTATGGGAAAGAAATTTACAGATAAAGAAAAAAACATTATTGGTAATCAGTTAATGGAACAGGGAAAATACCTATTTAGCACGTACGGTATTAAGAAAACTTCTATTTCTGATATTACAAAGGCTGTAGGAATTGCCCAAGGTTCTTTTTACACATTTTATGATTCAAAAGAAGAGCTTTATTTTGATATTTTGGAAATGGAAGAAAGGACAATTAAAGAGAAGATATTAAAGGATTTTAACATCTTTGATGCAGATGCAAAGAGTTTTAAAAATTTTTTATTGGCAGGGCTTAAAGCTTTGGATGACAATCCTTTTTTGCAGACTTTATATAACACACAGGAGTATGAACTACTTATTAGAAAGCTGCCTGAAGAAAAGTTACAAAATCACAAGGATAATGATGGCAATGACTTAGCTCCTTTAATTGAGCTTTGGAAATCTCAAGGAAAGATAAGAAACTATGACTTAGAAGCCATAACGGGAGTTATTAGATCACTTTTTATATTGGCTATACATAAAAAAGAAATTGGTTCAGATGTATATGAAAAAACCCAAGAGCTATTGGTTACTCTTATAGCAAATGGGTTATTTATAGGGGGAGAGAGAAATGATTAAAGTGTCCAAATTAAGTTTTCGCTATGGGGGAAATAAGCAAAACACTTTAAGGGGGCTGGATTTTGATATTGAAAAGGGGGAGGTTTTTGGTTTTTTAGGGCCTTCGGGTTCTGGGAAAAGCACTACCCAAAAAATACTTATCGGAATACTAAAAAACTATAATGGTTCTGTAAAGGTAAGTGGAAAAGAACTTAGTAACCTTGATTCAAGTTACCACAATAGCATAGGAGTAGCATTCGAAAGTCCAAATTTCTATTCTAAATTTACAGCACTGGAGAATCTAAAATTTTTTGGTTCGCTTTTTTCTGCCGACATTTTAGATCCAATTGAACTATTGAAAAAGGTGAATCTACAAGAAAGTGCCAATTTGCGTGTTGAACAGTTTTCAAAGGGAATGAAGATGCGTCTTAATTTATGCCGAGCATTATTAAATGATCCTGAAATCTTATTTTTAGATGAACCCACATCAGGGTTAGATCCAGTAAATGCAAAGAGGATTAAGGATATAATTTTGGAGAAAAAATCCCAAGGCAAAACAATATTTCTAACTACCCATAACATGAATGTAGCGGAAGAAATCTGTGATAGGGTGGCTTTTTTGGTGGATGGTGAAATTAAGTTAATTGATTCACCCAGGGAACTGAAATTAAGTCGGGGTGAAAAAATTGTAATTGTTGAACATAAGACAAATGGTTTTGTAAGTAAACTGGAATTCCCAATGGTTGGTCTTATGGATAACCCTACTTTCCAGAGAATTATGAGAAATGAAAACGTTGAAAGGATTTATACCCAAGAAGCCACATTGGAAAGTATATTTATAGATGTAACGGGGAGGGAGCTTCTATGATAAAGTCTTTGGCTCCTTTATTTCACGACATAAAGTTTCAAATAAGGCATGGGTTTTATATAGCATATTTATTTGTTAGTTTAGTTTATGTAGGATTTTTATTGGTTTTACCCAGTGACCTAAGGATGTATGTATTGCCATTGATTATTTTTACTGATCCAGCAGTTTTAGGTTATTTCTTTATATCGGGTATTTTTTTTCTAGAGAGGGATCAAAACATTTTGGAAAACATATTTATTACCACATATAGTATTAAAAGCTACTTATTTAATAAGTTGATATCCTTAAGTTTTATTTCCTTTGGCAGTAGTGTTTTAATCGTGATTTTAACTTTGGGGTTTAGGTTTAACTGGTTAATTTATAGTTTAGGGGTATTTTTAACAGCTATCTTTTTCACCCTTTTGGGTTTTATTTTAGTTGTTAGAACTAGAAATTTAAACAGTTATTTGCTTGCTTCATTTTTATACTTGCTAATATTTTTTGTGCCACTACTGGGTTATTTTGATATATATCATACCCTAATATTTAACCTCATCCCTACACAGGCTTCATTAAATCTTATTAGAGGAGCATTTAGTGGAGTAGAAATGAAGATTGCATTGTTAAGTACTTTATACTTAATGACAGGATGTATTATTACCTATAGGTTTGCCTATAAAAGCATTGAGAATTATGTAGTTTTGAGGATAGGGGGAGGAAATAAATGAAAGTGGTTAAAGCCCTTTTATATAGGGATTTTAAAAATATTTTTAGGGATTATATTTTATTATTTGCCTTTATTGGTCCTTTACTTTATTCAAGCCTATTATACTTTGGACTACCTATCATTACTGAATATTTAAAAGTGCGATTAACCTTTGATTTAACCCCATATTACTCCCTCATCTATGTTTATCTGATTTTAATCACACCACTTTTGATGGGAACTTTTATGGGTTTCATTATCTTAGATGAAAAAGATGATAATATACTACCCTACATTGCTGTAACTGAGTTAGGAAAAACAAAATTTTTATTATATCGAATCATTACACCCACCATGGTATCAATTTTAATAACAATAATAACCGTATATATAGTTCCTTTAGCTGATATATCTTTTTTAAGAACCATGGCAATGGTATTAATTGCATCCATGGAAGCGCCTATAGTGGCATTTTTCCTCGGGGGTTTTGCCAATAATAAGGTTGAAGGGATGGCACTTTCTAAAGGAATGGGAATCTTGTTTTTTGCACCAGCTGTAAGTTTTTTTGTTGGTAGCAAATTGAAATATTTCGCTGCAATTTTGCCACCTTTTTGGGTAAATGAAGTACTTTTGTGGGAAAGCTATTTATACCCGTTAATTTTTGGCCTGCTACTTCACTTAATGGTCCTAATTTCTTTGGTTCGAAAATTCAGTAATAGTTATAAATAAAGCTTTTACTTGAAAGAGGGTGTAATCTATGTTTAAAGAAAAAATAGTAGGAATTGATTTATTTGATCAACCTGTCAAGGCAGTTAACCTTAAGAAAGGCATTTTTTTAGATAGAGAAATAAAAGAATTTTTCAGGGAGCTACCTTTTAAAGGTTCAATAGAAATGGCATTAGAACTGATAGAAAGGGATCATTATTGGGGTAATTTTGAGATATTACAAACCCTATTATCCGGTGTAGTTAAAAGTTCTGGAGCGATGCTGATTAAGCCAGGGGCCGTTTTATCTTTTCCCTATGAAATGCGAAACAGTCAATGGGGAAACCTTTTTGAATCGGCACTTCAAGCAGCCACATTACAGGGAGGATTTAGAGAGGTTCATTTGATAGAAAATTACATGTTAGCAGCATTGGGGTGTGGAGTACCTATAGATGGCTATAACTCCTCAGGAGAAATTACTAAAAATGTTTTTCTCTATGGCAATAAACGCTGTACATATCTAACATTGTTATTTGCAGGAAAAACATTGATGACAAAGGTGTTAGAAGAAGGATATAATACATTACAAAAGGACAGTTTAGAAGATGAGATATATGATTTTATTAGCAAAATTCCTAAAGAGTTACCTGAAGATATTGAGTTGAAACGTGGAGAATCAAGAAAGAAGCTACAAAGTGACTGGGACAACTCTATAAACAATACAGTTTATTTCGTGGTACCCGAGGATGTTAGACATCGGTTTGGAATCAGCATTGGGAAATATCATATTGAATACGGACAAAATTACGATAACTGTATCATAAATGTATTAGAAAAGGCCATAGACAGACTGAAAAATGGAAGGTGAAATCTTGGGAATGAGGAGAAATAGAATAATCTACGGTGTTTTGGTTTTGGGGGTTATGGTGTTAGGTTTATTGACCAGAAGGATTTGGTTTACTTTACCCAGCTGGGTCAATATGTTTTTAGGGGATGCATTATGGGCTTTAATGATTTTTCTTGGGTTTGGATTTGTGTTTATCAAGATTAGTACCATTAAAATAGGCTTATTGGCTTTGGGTTTTTGTTATTTAATTGAGATAAGTCAGTTGTATCAAGGACAATGGTTAAATAATATTAGGATGACCACACTAGGTGGTTTGATTTTGGGATATGGTTTCCTCCTAAGTGATATTTTCGCCTATACCCTAGGAGTTTCATTTGGGGTATTAGGGGAATATATTACAACCCTTAACAAAAAAATTAATATCTAGTTAATTAAATTTTGATATAATTAACAGGATATTGAATTTTGTGGAGGGAGAAAAATGAAAAAACACTGTTTACAGTATACTGCAATAATCTTTGCTGTGTTTTTGGGGCTAAGTATAATTCAAACAGCTATGAAAATAGATTTCGGATACATTGTATTTAACATGGGTATCCCAGGAGATATATTGAAGTTGATTTTACTGATTCCCATTTTACTATTGATTAGCTTTGGGATAGTTTCAATAATTCTTTATGTAAACACCAATGTACTAGATGGCTTTTTCGATATTAAGTTACCATATTTCAACGGATTTAAAGAACCCAAAAGCTCCAAATACAATCTTATTGGGGTAGGATTTATGACCGCTTTTTTTGTTGCACTAATTTACATGCATAGAAGTTATGGATCTATATTTTACCTGCTAAATAGAATAAGTGATAATTGGGGGTATGTTTCTTTAGAACAACAAAATCAATTATCCACATTTATCCTAATTCTACTTTCCATTGACATTTTGACCTTATACGTGAATGCTTTCTATAACTCCAATATCTTGGTGGTTATGGTATCCATAGCAAAGCTCACAATTATAGGAGAAATTTTTAAAGAAGTACTAATGATTGATAATATTCTTGAAATATTAAAAAATAGAGCGATAGGAATAGAATCGATTTTCACAGCCGTATTCACATTTGCATTCTTTGTTCCGCCATAACCATAGCCACTGAATTAATTAAAGGCCTAATAAACATAAATATAAAAATAGTAAACAAAATTTAAGAAGCTAAAAACTTTATTTCTGGGGAAATAAAGTTTTTTTATGTCTAAAAAGAAGGAAATTATTTGAATAGGTAGAATATTTAAAAAGAGAAAATGAATGGGGTCAGGCTTTAATAATTTAGTAATTAAATTATTAAAGCCTGACCCCGGAGGGAGGGAAACTATGCCTAGGAGAGTTCGTATGCATTTTCATGGAGCACTTTATCATGTTTTTGCAAGGGGAAACAACAAGGAAGATATTTTTCGTAGTGGAAAAGACAAGGATAAATATGTGGAATTAATAAAAAAATATAAAGGGATATTTGGTTTTAAGCTTTATGCCTTTGCCCTGATGGATAATCATGTCCATTTACTTATTCAAGTAGGAGATGATCCTTTGTCAAAAATAATGCAAGGCATCCAGCAATCTTATACCCAGTATTTTAATAAAAAATATGAAAGAGTAGGACATGTATTCCAGCAAAGATACAAATGCAATATCTGTGGTGACAATGAATATTTGATAACCTTATTAAAATATATACATTATAATCCTGCAAAAGGAAACCTAGCCAGTGGATTACACTATAAATGGAGTAGCCATGATGAGTACGTAAATAATAAAAGTGAATTTATTGATACAGAGGATTTCTTTAAGCGTTTAGGGAGAAAGAAATCAGAATCTATGCAATGGTATAGGGAAATAATGCTCAATAGTGATGATAAATTTTTGGAGGAGTATAAGTCAGCATATATCGAGGTAGATACAAAAGAAGTGGATGAAAAAAACGATTCTATAATGCTAAAATTAGAGGATGTTGTAGAACAGGTCATCAATAATTTCAATATATCAGAAGAAGAACTTTTGTACGCGAGGAATAAAGGAGTAGAAGCAAGAATGGCTTTAGTTTTTATATGTATTAGGGATAATATTGTTTGTAGGGATGAACTGAGTAAATATTTGGGAGTAGGAAAATCAAGAGTGAGTCAATTATATTATGAAGGGTTAAAAATATGGGGTCAGGCTTTAATAATTTAGTAATTAAATTATTAAAGCCTGACCCCGAAGGAG
>CAYYRM010000107.1:0-8758 GCA_964474005.1 uncultured Eubacteriales bacterium | reverse complement strand
GAAAAATTCCCTAATCTTGTGGCAAAAGAGTTTAATTCTCGTATACTTTATTTTTGATATAGAGTATTTTAGTGTGGACAAAGACCCCCTCACACTAATTTTCACTAAAAAGCACTACACTATTTAATACCTTAGGGAATATTAGGATTAATAACTGTTTTTGAAATTATAATCTATTCCAGTTTTATTTATTTAGCCACGGATCTACGCGGATCTACACGGATCTAAAAGATTTTGCTCTTTTGGAGGGTTTTTTTATTGGTCAGTGGGATTATAATGTTTTAAACTTATACTGGATTTTTTTAGGATGGTGATTTTAGGTCTTTTTTATTTAGTTTAAATTTTCATACTCCAGACACACTTAACTTGTCTATAAACTATAATACCGATAGCACACAAGAACCCACCCTTAATAAATTAGACCCACAAAATGAACTTAAAAACTGTGGTATCTGTGCCGGCTTACTTATAAGCCTAGGCTCTGTGGTATCTGTGTTACCATTAAGACCGCCCAAGCTAAAGCATGGGCTACGATGGTAAAAATTAAGGTGACCCATAAAGGGTCACCTTAACTATTGTCCAACTGCACGTTGTACAGCGTTTTGATGTGCTGCATCAACAACACCTGTACCGTGTGTTCTACTGTTTAAGAAATGAATACAGAAGTGACCACCGAAATTATTGTTTGATATGGCACCACCACCATGGGGCATACCATTCATACTTGCTGCAATTCTTTGGCCATTGATGATAACAACAATTGGTCTTCTTGACCAGCTCCATTGACTATTATAAATTTGGAACATAGTGTTTCTATCAGCTGTGGTCAAAGGCTCCACATCAGAGTGATTAGAGCCACCAAACCTTCTTACAGTAAAGCTAAGTCCTGTCTGTACATCGATTACCGTTGCAGTGGTACCCCTTGCCCACATGGGATTTACCTGAGCCCAAGGTGTTGCAACTGCACCCCTTTGTTGAACAGGGGCAGGCGTGGGAGCAGGAGCAGGAGTAGTAGCACCTGAACCATTTGGAATAGTTAGCACTTGTCCAACAAAAATATTGTTTGGATTTGATAGGTTGTTTGCCCTTACAATCTCATCCACAGTGACATTGTGTCTTTGGGCTATTGACCAAAGCATATCACCACGAACCACTGTGTAAGTGGAATTTGATCTTGATGTAACTTGACGTAATGCTGCAAGGGACAAAGGTCCAAATAGACCAGTGGTAGGGACATTATTATCTCCTTGAAAAGACACCACTGCCCTTTGAGTCATGGGACCAAACATACCATCAATTGGTCCAACATTGTAGTTTAACTTTGATAATTCCTGCTGTAGCTGTCTTACGTCCTCTCCACGACTGTTTAGGCTTAGGTTACGGTCACCTAACTGTAGTGCAAAAGCAGAGGTGGTAAAAAGTAAAAAGGTTAATGCGAAAACTATTACTGGGACGAAATTGTTAATTCTCTTCAATTTTACACACACTTCCTCTCCTCTAGTTAACATAATTATAGCAAAGGGATGTGTGTGGGTAACTGATAAATTAATGGTAAAAATAAAGTGAAAGTATTGACTAAAAATTTTGTGTATGGAGAATAATATAAAATTATGGTATTATTATTAGTAACTATACATAATGGGAGGGTTAAATTAATGGGGAATTCATCAACGGAAAAAGTTTACAGACTAAGGGAAGAGTTAAGCAAGGTGTTACTGGATAAGGGTGACACAGTAGATGATATTCTAATTGCTTTACTGGCCAAAGGGCACGTTTTATTAGAAGATGTTCCGGGGGTAGGAAAGACAGTTTTAGTAAAGGGATTATCTAAACTTTTAGGGTGTAGGTTTAAAAGGATCCAATTTACACCGGACCTATTACCATCTGATGTAACGGGGATTTCAATTTACAATCAAAAGATTCAAGATTTTGAATACAAGCCAGGTCCCATCATGGCCAATATAATTTTAGCTGATGAGATTAACAGAACTTCACCGAAAACGCAATCAAGCTTACTAGAGGCCATGGAAGAAAACCAAGTGACCATTGATGGTGAAACATACGAGTTACCACAGCCTTTTTTAGTTTTTGCAACACAAAACCCCATTGAGTATGAAGGTACATACTCTTTACCCGAAGCACAGCTTGATAGATTCTTAATGAAATGTAATATAGGTTATCCAAGCTTTGAAGGGGAAAAAGAAATTTTATTATCCCAAATGGATGGGGTACACCCATTAGATAAACTAACGGATATTTTATCGGTTCAAGAACTCCAAGGATTACAAGGAGAGGTTACACAAGTTAAGATAAGTGAACCAATAATGAACTATATACTTGATTTAACAAGGGCAACACGAAATCACCCTTCAATCTACTTAGGTAGTAGCCCTAGGGGTGCCTTAGCCCTTACAAAAGCTTCAAGGGCAAGGGCATATATAAATAACAGGGACTTTGTTACCCCCGATGATGTCAAAGATGTAGCCATAAAGGTTTTAGCACATAGGATCATAGTTAAACCAGAAGAAATTATCCAAGGGGTTAATTCAATGGATGTGATCAAGGAAGTAATATGTCAGGTGGAAGTTCCAGTGGGGAAATAGGGGGATAACTTATGGGTGTAAAATACAGGAAGGATATATATGTATTATTCCTTGCGATAATCCTAATTTTCATATGGGCTGGTTATATGGAAAACAGTAAAATAGCCAGTTTATTTTGGATTGGGCTTTTAATGGCTTTGCTACCAATTATCACCATTGCCAGGGCCTGGTTCGGAATTAATGTTCAGAGGGTATTGCCAAAGGATAGGATTTACGCGGGAGATAAACTAAGGGTAATTTTTTGGATTGAAAACCGTATATATATACCATTTTTATGGGTTAGATTTGAAGATAAAATTCCTTATAGATATTTGATCAAGAATCCTGAACAAGAGGATGTTTCTGAAAGTCTGTACTTACTAAAAAAAGGTAGACAAACCTTTACTTATGCCTTAGAAGATGTTCCAAGGGGCGTATTAAAATGGAGTTCAATAAAGCTTTTTAGATCAGATTTATTGGGGTTAGTCGAGGTGACTAAAAGCATCGATAATTCTCAAGATGCATTGGTCTACCCTAAGTTCATAGATATCTCACCCAATGAACTGTATAATCAAAATGATGAAAACCATGGTGTAACAAGATTGTTTAAGGGTAACGATTATTCACAGATAAGTGGAGTACGGGAATATCAGAGGGGAGATAAATTAAGTCTAATTCATTGGAAGGTCAGTGCTAGAAAAAACAACCTGATGTCTAAGGAGTTTTACCCCCTTTTGAATCAGGAAACCCACATTGTTTTAGACTGTGACAAGAATAATTATCCTGGGGATTATAATGAGCAATTTGAACTAGGGGTTTCAATAGCTGCAAGTATTGTCAACAGTTTGGCCAAGGTGGAAAGGGGTTTAAACCTTGTGCTTAACTCAAAAAATAAAGAAATAGTGTCATATAAAAGTAAGGAATATTTCTTAAGTGATGCCATGAAGAAACTTGCGCTGGTAAATCCCGATGGGGAAAGTTCCATAGATTTACTTTTGTCACAGCAGTACTTTAATCAAAATAGGGGTGTAACCCTTTTTATAATTACTAACAAGATTACTGATAAGACATTAAATAAATTATTATTAGCCAGCAAAAGGGTAAAGCCAACGGTATTTTTAGTAGGGGAAAAGGGTAAAACAAAGGAAAAAAAGCATAACTATTACTTTGTTAGAAATATTGGGAGTTTAGAGGAGTTATTGAACTTAGGGGCAAGGGGTGTTGTAAATGGATAATGAAGTAAGTATGGGCCATCGCTGGTTAAATTGGGCTTGGTATTTTGTATTTGTGGTGGGTCTTAGTAGTTACACCGATACAGGGGTTGGGGTTTTGTTTGTTGCAGTTCTTTGGGGATTATTTAAAGCCATTGAATATTTCTTTACAGGTTCGAAGCTTTCATTTGTGGTAAAAACCATCACAATTCTGGCTATACTATACAGAACTGGAACCTACGGTAGCTTTTTTAACCCCCTGTGGCTTTATAACCTAGGTATCCAGATAGGATATGATTTTAACTATTTTTACTTGGGCTATTTTCATCAAGTAAAAGTGGTACCTGTAGTGTTTAATACACTGTTTTTCTTGTTTTTTAAAGAAGTAATAATTGCTAAACCCCATAATGGAAGATTTACTTTGTTTGTAACCTTTGCTGGAGGAAGCTTATTATTATTTCTATCCATATGGAGCAGTATGCATTATACCATATTAACATTTTTATTTATTCTAATTGGAATAATAAAGATGGTATTTGACAACATGCAGGCAAGCAAATTTAAGTATGCATCTTCAAACTTTACTGCCACCATAATATTTGTAATTTTCATGTGCCTAGTACTAGTATGGAACACAAATGCCCCTTTGACATTCGCCCAAGAGTTTGAGTACCTAAGAACTAGATTTGAGGGTGGGTTTAGCCCAGTGGATGGAGATGGAGAAGGGGGAGCTGGAGAAGTAAAGAAATCAGGGTATAGCTCAAATGACAACATTTTGGGTGGAAGCATCGAAATGAGCTTAAGGCCAACCCTTAGGATGAGAACTGAAACCCCAATTTACTTAAGGGGAGAAACAAAATACCTATACACTGGAAGAGGTTGGACTGATGACATCATAACAAGGGAAGAATTTCATATTAATAATCTTCCCTTTAATAGGCTCCCTGGAGTTGACTATGAAACATTAGAGATTGAGATAGAGGTTTTAAATGGCACTTATGCTGTGGTTTTCGCCAGTTTAAACACAAGTAAAGTAAAAATGGAACGTGGTAATACTTTATCCATTGTCAATGGTAGTGACCTGTTCACGGAGACTTTTTTAAGGCAAGGGGATATTTATCAAATCACAGTGGAAAACCCCATATATACTGACGCTATTTTACGGGGTGGTGGGGATTATCCCAGTGATTTTCCCTTAAGGCAATACACAGGTTTACCTGCGTCTTTACCCCAAAGCATAAAGGACTTAGCATTGGAAATTACCCAAGGCTTAAATAATGACTATGATAAGGCTTTGGCAATTAAAAATTACTTAACCAGTAGAGAATTTGCTTACTCTTTAAATGTAGATTACCCCCCTAGTGATATGGATTTTGTAGAACATTTCCTTGAGATAAAGCAAGGATATTGTGTACATTACTCCACTGCATTTGTGGTTTTAGCTAGGGCTGTGGGCATTCCTTCCCGTTGGGTGAAAGGATTTACCTATGGAACATTTACAGGTCAAGGGGTTTACACTGTGGCGGACAAAGATGCCCATGCATGGGCTGAAGTTTATTTGCCCCAAGCAGGCTGGATAACATTCGAAGCAACACCAGGTTTTAGGATAGATGCACCCAGTGAAACAGGTGGAGAAAACCCTGATGCCCCTGGAGAAGATGAACCAGGAGATGATGATGATGACGATCTATTTCCAGGTGAAGACCCAATAAACAACGACGGTGGAGACAACACACCTATCGCAGGTGGTTCTAGTAATGTAACTGGTATTCTTATGGGAGTCATAAGTTCAGTGGTATTATTAATTGTTATGGTTTTGTTTACTATATTAAATAAACGTAATAAAATATTGACACCAAAAGATAAAGTGGTAAGATTATATAATAAAGTAATTCAAAAATTTAAGCGTTTAGGTGTTGAAAAAAGAAGCTATGAAACTCCTAGGGAGTATATAGCCAGAACAAATTCCTTTAAATGGTTACCTACACAATTCCTCAAGGATTTAACACACAGATTTGAACATGCCTACTATGGTGATAACATAGTGGTAGATGAAGATATCGAGGATTTGTCTAAGGAACAAAAAAAATACAACATTATTAGACTGACCCTAGGAAAGATAACTAGCTTCTTGAAATAATAAAGGGGGGCTTTGCCATGAATACTAGTATAGTGAAGGCGTTGAAAAGTGTTGTCAAAACATCCAAAGCTGCACTGGCAATTATAGCTATATTGGTAATTAGTTTTATTTCTGCCTTTGCGTATATCCTAATAGTTGGTCATCCTTCATTGGAAACAGCAAACACAACATCAATTGCCATTGGAAAGGGAATACTAATTGTGTCCTTTGTTGCCATGGTTGGTTACGAGATCTATATAAGAATTGCTAATAAAAGACAATAAAGGAAAGTCCAAAGTTTAAGGCTTTGGACTTTTGCATAATCTAAAAGATGAAAAAGGAGTTGTTGTAATGACACAAAGCAAAGTACTAATCTTAGACTTCGGTGGACAATATAACCAACTTATTGCCAGGAGGGTTAGGGAAAGTAAGGTATATTGTGAAATTAAACCCTTTAACATTTCCCTAGAGGAGATCAATGAATTCGAACCTGATGCCATTATCCTTTCGGGGGGACCAGCCAGTGTTTATAATGAAGGGGCCCCAAAATGTTCAGTTGATGTATTCAGTGGTAAATGGCCTGTGTTGGGAATATGCTATGGTATGCAGCTAATGGTACATAATTTAGGTGGTGAAGTGAAAAGAGCTTCCCATAGGGAGTATGGGACCATTGATATGACAATAAATGATCACAGTGGTTTGTTTAAAGGGCTAGATACAAAAACCGTTGTCCTAATGAGCCATAGTGACTTTATCCCCACATCTCCAGATGGTTTCACTGTTACTGCATATAGTGACAATACCCCCACTGCAGCCATTGAAAACCATAAAGATAAATTATACGGTATTCAATTTCACCCTGAGGTAATACTCACTGAAAAGGGAAAAGAGATTATAAATAATTTTTTATTTAATATTTGTAAAATCACCCCTAATTGGACCATGGACTCATTTATTGAGACCACTGTCCAAGGGATAAAAAAACAAATAGGTGACAAAAAAGCTGTATGTGGTTTAAGTGGAGGTGTGGATTCAGCAGTTGCTGCGTTACTAGTTCATAGGGCAATTGGTGATAATCTTACCTGTATTTTTGTAGACCATGGATTACTAAGGAAAAATGAGGCTTTTGAAGTAATGGAAGCCTTCGAAGGCAAACTGGGACTAAATGTTATAAAAATAGATGCCCAAGAGCAATTCCTTTCTAAACTTTCTGGGGTCACAGACCCAGAACAAAAACGCAAGATCATAGGTAATGAATTTGTAAGGGTATTTGAAGAATCAGCGGCCCTTTATGGTCAAGGAGAATTTTTAGTGCAAGGAACTCTTTATCCCGATGTGGTTGAATCGGGAACTGAGACTGCCACCACAATAAAAACACATCACAATGTAGGTGGATTGCCCGAGGATATGAAATTTCAGCTTTGTGAACCCCTAAGGAACTTATTTAAAGATGAAGTCAGAGAAGTAGGAGCAATGCTGGGCTTACCCCAGCACCTAGTTTGGAGACAACCATTCCCAGGTCCTGGCCTAGCCATTAGGATAATGGGTGAGATTACACAGGAAAAGCTAAATATTTTAAAGGATGCGGATGCAATAGTTCGTGAGGAAATAATCAATTTTGATAAGGATAAAAAGGTGTGGCAGTTCTTTGCTGTACTCCCTGGAGCATATAGTGTAGGAGTCATGGGAGATGATCGCACCTATCAACAGGTTGTTGCCATAAGGGCAGTGGGTAGTGAAGATGGCATGACAGCCACCTGGTCTCGCTTACCCTATGAGCTATTGGATAAAATCTCAAAGAGGTTGGTAAACGAAGTAGATGGAGTAAACCGTGTTGTTTACGACATCACATCTAAACCCCCAGGAACCATTGAATGGGAATAAAATATTGTCAGTTGTAGGAGGTTTTTTTATATGCTAAACATTTTTAAGAAAAAAAAGAGTGAAGAAATCCATATCTATGCGCCTATTAAGGGTGAAGCAATCCAGTTAGATCAAGTGCCTGATCCAGTATTTGCCCAAAAAATGGTGGGTGATGGTGTAGCCATTAACCCAGCAGAAGGTGTTGTTTATTCACCAGTGGATGGTGAAATAGTGCAAATCTTTGATACCAAGCATGCAATAGGTATCAATGGACCTGGTGGAATTGAGATACTGATCCATGTGGGACTTGATACAGTTAATCTAAAAGGTGAAGGATTTACAGCCCATGTTAAGTCAGGGGATAAGGTTAAGAGAGGTCAAAAACTATTAGAATTTGACTTAGAAGTAATAAGGGCAAAGGCAAAAGGAACTGTTACCCCAGTACTTATAACAAACCCAGATAAATTTGAAATCACAAAAAGCCACGGTCAAGTGGGGAATTTGGATTTTGTAATTATGGAAGTAAAAGAAGCAGCCAAATAGGCTGCTTCTTTTACTTCCATTAGTTGGTTTATGGTAACACAGATACCACTGGTTTTAAGTTCATCTTGTGGGTCTGTTAAATTCACCACCACTTACACCACTTACCACCATCATAGAAGAACTGAAATAGGGGTACCACTTTGATGGTCATCTGTGGGTGAGGAATATTCTCCTATTCCCGTGGTAGCCCATGCTTTAGCTTGGGCGGTTTTTGGGATATGGCTTTATTAATGGTAACACAGATACCACAGAGCCTAGGCTTATAAGTAAGCCAACACAGATACCACTGTTTTTAAGTTAATCTTGTGGGTCTAATTTTTTAAGGGTGGGTTCTTGTTTGCTATCGGTATTATAGTTTATTGAATTTTTTAGTGTGTCTGGAATAGATTATCATTTCAAAAACAATTATTAATCCTAATATTCCCTAAGGTATTAAATAG
>CAYYRM010000106.1:0-8772 GCA_964474005.1 uncultured Eubacteriales bacterium | reverse complement strand
GAACTGGGGAATAAAGGATTTGCAGTCCTCTGCCTTACCACTTGGCTATGCCGCCAGATTTATTTGGAGCGGAAGACGGGATTTGAACCCGCGACCCTCGCCTTGGCAAGGCGATGCTCTACCACTGAGCCACTTCCGCATATTATAATAATGGTGCCTCAGGGCAGAATCGAACTGCCGACACGAGGATTTTCAGTCCTCTGCTCTACCGACTGAGCTACCGAGGCAAGTTAATGGCGGAGCTGACGGGAGTCGAACCCGCGGTCTCCTGCGTGACAGGCAGGCATGTTAGGCCTCTACACCACAGCTCCATTTAACATTTCAGCGACATTTACTAGTATAACTCTTTTTTCTTTTGTTGTCAACACTTTTTTAATTTGTTTTTTTAACTTATTAGTATATGTGTTAACCACAAGAAATATAATAACATTTATATGATACCTTGTCAATACATTTTCCTTGGTAAAAAATGAATGGTGCGAGAGACGGGACTTGAACCCGTACGGTATTTACCACACGCCCCTCAAACGTGCCTGTCTGCCGGTTCCAGCACTCTCGCAATTGACATACCTATTATATATTATAAATATTTAATATGTCAATGGTAAAATATATATTTGATCCCTTGCATGAGTAACTCTTCATCTTGATATGGATAATATATCCAAAGTAAAACCATTATTAAAATTAGTGGGATAAGTATCATAAGTAACTGTGGCAGGAAAACTTTAAAAGCTGTGTATACCAGTATGAGCCCTTCTTTAAATGATATGTTGACATTTTCTATGTTGTAATCTTCCCTTGGGGGTTCATTAAAAATAAGCTCTTCGTATGATTTCGATCTTTTATCTTTTTCTTTTTCATAGTAGTTCATGTTTTACATCTCCTCGAAAAAAGACTTTTCCTCTTCTTCCTTATTATAATCTATTTCTTCATTTTTTACAAAGACACGCCACAAAAACTTAATCTGATAAATAACACCTTGACGAAAGTAGCCTACAACTGCAATGTAGAGAAGCATTATTAGAGGTACACCAATCATTAGGTTAAGGTCATTTCTATTTTCAAATGACATTAAAGACGCAATGGGTATAATAATCATAACTAGGGTAAAGGTCATTATAGTTATAACAGCTTTCATAACCTTAAGTTCTTTTTTAATTGGCACTTCCTTCAAACCTGAAATAATTCGCACTGCAGCCATGTAGAATATAAATATGGAAAAAATCAAATAAAGGTTAAATTTTGAAAGTATATAGCTTGATGCGATCATCATCAAACCTATAAATATAATTATGGCATAATCCAATAATAACTTTAATGATAATTTGTTAGGGTAGTATGCCACCACCATACTATTAACTATGGCACTTGTATAAAACTTGTTTAAATAGAAGGTTATAAAGTTTTCTAAGTGAATTTTTCGCAAACCATTTTTATCTTGGGAGTATAATATTCGATCAGATGGTAGCGATAATCGCACAGTTCTACCTTCTTTTGTTACAGATTCCACCCAAGCATGGTTAAAGTTTACGGCCATGTAACTATCCATGCCAAATCCGTCTAAAATCGATGCTATAACAATGGCTATGCCATCACAATCTTCTTTTAAGTATCTAAGGGTCTCAATTGGTGTCATGTGTAAATCCACTGTTTCTTCTCGGTATAAAATCCGTTGGTTGATAAACCTATCCACAAAATGAGGTAGTTCTTCTTTGGGAATATCTAAACTATCAATTTCTTCAATTAAAAGGGTAATAGGTACACTATGTTGATTTATTAAAGGGTACTCCATGTAAAACCTATCTATGATTGTAAAATTTGGGAGTGATACGCTATACCAATATATTAATATTAGGAAGATAATTATATTTTTCTTCATCCACTCTGTAGTCTTATTAAGTCGCAGGGTTGCCACAGCATATAAAATTCCCAATATCCCAAACTTAAAGAAAAATTCATAGCGTTGCAGCTCATTAACGGTCTTTAGTAAACTATAGGTTACCAATAATAAAATAAATATTGCACCTAGAGCTACAATAAACCATTGTGGTATTTTAACTTTATTACTGACCAATAGCAATGCTATAAAAATCAACAGGGCCACTAGACTAAACCATGGTTTTAATTCATAGTTTACATTGTCCTTTAAAAGTTCTTCTAACCTATTAATGGTCTCTTGTGTATCAGCACTACCTTGATAATATTGTTTCCAACCAAGTTCTAGGTTATATGCCAGTTCAGCTGTGTTTTCTTTCCAATATATTTCTTCTATGGCTGATTGAAAACTAAGCAATTTTTCAAACTGCGGATTTTTGTATCTTGTTTTAAGTAAGGTTCAAAAATGTTTTGCAAAAAATAATTGAATTCTTCGTTATAATTATAAATTCCCGAAAAGAAAATGAAATTTCCATCACCATAGCTTACATCAAGACCGATATTGGGATTGGTAAAAAAATTGGGGTTTTGTAGTCGATTTTGAAGGAATTCATATCCAACAAATTCACCCTGGGGACTAAAATAGTTATTTACAGGGCCTTTAGGTGATATAGGATATACACTTCGTACCACAAAGTCATAGTTATCATTGTTATACTGTATGGGGAATGAAAAATGATTGAAAAATTTCATAGGGCTTTCATTTTCAGGGGTATTGATCAAAATTCTAGAGCTTATTTCTATGCCAAGTTCATCAATTAACTCCATGAAAATTGGAAAACGCCTTATATCTTCATAATCTGCCAATAAAAAGAGGGTCCCTCCTTTATTGACAAAATCAATGATTTCTCTTTTTTCCAAGTTGAGCAAATCCCTGGTGGGATTTTCTATTACATAGATACTATAATTTTCTAAGACCTTTATATCTATGGGAAACCAAGGGGGATGGTCATATCCGGTAAAAATCTCTTCCCACCTTATGGTTGAATAATTTCTATGCTGTATATCCACAACCACTTGGGCTGATACAGTTTGTGAAAAGAACATTAGAAATATTAAGACCCAAAGAATTTTCCTCATGTGAACTTCCCCTTCACAGTTAGATTTTTATATAATTAAATTTTTCAGTAAATTTTGGAGTTTTAAAAAGGTGGAGTTAAAAACTCCACCTTGATTACTATTTATTGTGAAGATGACATGCTACAAATTGACCGGATCCAATATCTCTAAATTCAGGTTCTTCTTGTTTACAGATATCCATTACATATCTACAACGGGTATGGAACCTACATCCCTTTGGTGGGTTTACAGGGCTTGGTACATCTCCCTGTAGTATTATTTTCTCCTTGCGGATACTTGGATCTGGAATAGGAACAGCTGACAATAAGGCTTGGGTATAAGGATGTTGTGGATTCTCATACAACAATTCCTTAGGTGCCATCTCAACCATTTTTCCTAGATACATTACAGCTACCCTATCACTTATGTGTCTAACTACACTTAAGTCATGGGCAATAAACAAGTAAGTCAAACCAAACTCTGCCTGTAAGTCTTCTAATAAGTTTATTACCTGTGATTGGATAGAAACATCCAAAGCAGATACAGGCTCATCTAAGATTAGAATTTCAGGGTTTAGGGCAAGGGCCCTGGCAACACCGATCCTTTGTCTTTGACCACCACTAAACTCGTGAGGATAACGACGTATATGGTATGGACTTAGTCCTACAAGATCTAGTAACTCTGCCACTTTACCGTATTTTTTAGCACCCCTTGCAATATTGTGAATTTCAAGTGGTTCACCAATGATATCACCAACTGTCATTCTCGGGTTAAGGGATGAATATGGGTCTTGGAAAACAAATTGCATATTACGTCTAAGTCTACGCATTTGCTCTCTGTCAAATTTATAAATGTTTTGACCTTTATAAATTACCTCTCCACTGGTGGGCTCAAGAAGTCTTAGTAGAGTCTTTCCTGTGGTGGATTTACCACAACCTGACTCACCTACTATACCTAAGGTTTCACCTTTATTAACATAAAAGCTAACATCATCCACTGCCTTTAGGTTTGCAACAACCCTAGAAAATACTCCACCAGTCAGAGGGAAATATTTAACTAAATTATTAACAGTTAAAATAGGACTTTCTTCTAAAGATTGTTCTTGAGATAAATCCCCTTGAAGATTTTTTTCTGCTACTTCAGTCATTTCTCCACCTCCCTTAGTTTCTTAACCAACAAGCAACTTGTCTACCCGCACCTTTGTCCACAAGGGTTGGGATTTCTTCTTTACAACGGTCTGTAACATACGGACAACGGGGATGGAATCTACAACCACTGGGCATATCCAATGGATTTGGAACAACACCCTCAATTGGTTTTAGTCTTTCCTTCTCACCTTCGATTTTTGGTATAGAATTTAACAATCCTTCTGTGTAAGGATGTAGGGGATTTTTGAATATATCCATTACTGGGCCTTCTTCAACTACTCTACCTGCATACATAACAATAACCCTATCTGCCATTTCCGCAATAACACCTAAGTCATGGGTAATCATTACAATGGAGGTTCCCAGTTCATTTTTAAGTTTTTTCATCAATTCAAGAATCTGTGCTTGAATTGTAACATCTAAAGCTGTGGTTGGCTCATCGGCAAATAATAGCTTTGGATTACAGGATAAAGCCATGGCTATCATAACCCTTTGTCTCATACCACCACTTAACTGATGTGGAAATTCCTTTACTCTACGTTCAGGTAGAGGTATACCTACAAGCTTTAGCATTTCTACGGCATGCTTGATAGCTTCTTTATGAGATTTGCCTTGGTGAAGCTTAATTGCTTCAGCTAATTGATCACCGATGGTGAATACAGGGTTAAGAGATGTCATAGGCTCTTGGAAGATCATTGAAATCTCGTTACCTCTGATTTTTCTCATCTGAGCTTCACTTAAAGATAAGATATCTTTTCCATCAAAAGTAATCTCACCCTCTTCAATTTTACCTGGTGGATTTGGAATAAGACGCATTACTGAAAGAGAAGTTACGCTTTTTCCACAACCAGACTCCCCAACTATTCCTAGGGTTTCACCAGGGGCAACATCAAAGTTAACTCCGTCTATAGCTGGAACTACACCATCTTCGGTATAGAAATAAGTTTTTAAGTTTTTTACAGTAAGCAACTTTTCAGACATTGATTCACCCACTTTCCTAAAATTATTGTTTTAGTCTTGGGTCTAAGGCATCTCTTAAACCGTCGCCTAAGAAGTTGTATCCTAATATTGTCACAAATATAAACATACCTGGCCAAGTACTTAACCATGGTGCTGCAACTAGGTATGCTCTACCATCACTCAATACGTTACCCCAGCTTGGGTTTGGAGGAGTGATACCAATACCTAGGAAGCTCAATGTTGTTTCAGTTAAAATTGCTCCACCTACACCCAGTGTAATGGAAACAATGATTGGCGCCATTGCGTTTGGCAGAATATGCCTAAAGATTATTCTTAAGTCGTTGGCACCTAATGCCCTTGCGGCTTGGGTGTAATCCCTTTCCCTTAGGGATAAGAATTCTGCCCTTACCAGACGGCATAGACCAGTCCAAGTAGTTAAACCTATAACAATCATTATTACGTGGATACCACCACTATCTAAAACTGCCATGATTGTTAAAATTAGGAACAATGTCGGGAAAACCATTATTATCTCGGTAAATCTCATCAAGATATTATCAACCATTCCTCCAAAGTATCCTGCAGTTGAACCTATAAGAATACCAATGGAAGCTGATATACCAACAGATATAAAACCAACAGCCAACGATACACGACCCCCGTGTAAAACCCTTGCAAGAACATCTCTACCCAAACGGTCTGTACCCATAAGGTGTTGACTATTTGGAGCCTGTAGAGTGTTTCTTAAGTTTGTTTCTCTATAACTGTATGGATATAGTGGAGCTAAAATTGCTGTAGAGAACATGATAATTAAAACTATTAGACCTGCAACGGCTGTCTTACTTCTTTTAAACCTTCTAACAAAGATTCTAAACATACTGCTATCCTTAGAGCGTTTTTTTGCTTCTTCTAATACTTTTACGCCATCAATTTTGGTTTTAGTGTTTAGTTCAGTATTTGACATTTACCTGCCTCCCTTCACTTTTTTAGTCAAACCTAATTCTAGGGTCAACCATAACATACGCTATGTCTGCCACTAGCATAAAGATCAATGTTAAAACAGCTGCTATTGTGTTAAAAGCCATAACTACGCTGTAGTCCCTTTGCATAACTGAGTTAAAGGTTAGGGAACCAACACCTGGCCAAGAGAATATCTGTTCAATTACAACAGATCCACTAATTAGGCCTGGGATTGCCATAGCTAAAATGGTAACCAGAGGTATCATTGCATTCCTTAGGGCATGCTTATAAATTACTACCCTTTCAGATAAACCTTTAGCCCTTGCAGTTCTAACATAATCCTCTCTAATAACTTGAAGCATACTAGTTCTTACATAACGTGTGAAGAAAGCCATGGTACCCACACTGGATACGAATACAGGTAAAATCAGATACCTTGCTCTGTCATATATATACCAGAACAGACCCACAGCATCTAAGTCCCATCCATAAGTACCTCTACCACTACCAGGTAACCATCCAAGCCTTACCCAGAATAGATACAATAGTAGAAGTGCCAACCAGAATGTAGGCATAGCCACACCAAAGAAAGCCAAGAACGTGGCAATGTAATCGGCAATGGAGTATTGTTTAATGGCCGAGAAAATCCCCACAGGTATTGAGACCATTAGGGAAAATACCAATGCTAAGAAGTTTAGAAGCATTGTATTTGGAAGTCTCTCTAAAATTAGGCCACCTACATCACGACCCTGTCTGAAGCTTTTTCCAAAATTAAGTCTTACCAATTGACCTGCCCATTTAAAATAACGAACATGAATTGGGTCATTAAATCCAAATTGTTCCTCAAGTCTCTCTATATCTTGCTGAGACATGTTTGGATCAATCATAAGCTGGATTGGATTTCCTGGTGCTAAGTGAACAACGGTAAATGATACAAGGGTAATACCAAAAAACAATGGTACCATTTGAAGTAACCTTCTAATTAGATACGTTTTCAAAAGCAAAACCTCCTTCATTATTTTTTTTTGCCAACGCCAGGCAGTTTGAGAAGAACAAGCCCTTCCCCCTTATATTTTGTAACCACTTAGAAAGGCCCCTTAACCTTCCTAAACTATAAAACTGTATTATAACTTTAACTAATTAAAGCGATAATTGTTATATTATAACAGATTATACTTTTACAAATCGTTCTATTTAATACTAAGCTTTTTAAATAGAACGATTTGTAAGTGATCAATTTTTTCTGCTTTTAGATCTTGTTTGGGAATATTTTCCCCAAGGAATTGGACAAATTATCGTTTAATTCTGTCTATACAGCAGGGATTTTCAATTGTTTATGGTTAACATAATAAAACGAATCTGGGAATCTGTCAATAGTTATTTTTTGTCGCTTTAAATGGTTAAAGTATCAAAAAGAAAAATGTAACACATTCCTTTTTAAAATTTTTACAGAGTTCAGAAACGTATTAAATACCAGCATACAAGGATTTTATTTTTTACGGTTATCTAACTTTCTGTAATATATAAATAAATAGAACTGTGTTATTTTAAGTGATACAATATATAAAAAATATTATGTTAATTTTTTCTCATATTTAAAATTTTGTAAAAATTACCTAAGTAATAAGTTAAGCTTTTTAATTACTAAATTTAAGATTATAATTTTGTATTATAATAATACTATGTAAACTTCAATATAATATTTCAAATATATTAACAATTATATCATTAAAATCTTCTTCTTTGTTCTACCACTTTGACTTCCTATGATCATAATTTTCTAGGATAAACTTTCCTTACATGGATTGCTTTGTTAGGATTAAAGTTAATATTTTATAAGTAAGGGTATCATTAATAAAAATTAATAGTTTAGTAATATTTTGATGCCATTAATCTAAAGGTGTTGTAGTAACAGCATAAAAAACTGTTTTAATTATCTCTTAGATTTATCCATCCTTGTTGATATTAAATACCCACTTGAATAACAAGTGGGTATTTTTAGGGAGTCTTTTGGCTTAGCTTAACTCGCTGCCAAAAACTATTAATTATCTATTTGATTGGATTTATAGTACCACTTTTCAAAGAAGAATAAACCTGTGTCTCCTAATATATAACCATCCACGTCAGAGTTGATCGCAGTTACAGCGCTTGGACCATATAAAAATACATATGGCAACTCTCTTGAGATAACTTTTGCTAGGTTGTGATAAGCATCTTTTCTAACATCTATATTTATACTTCTTCTGCCTTGCATTATATAATAGTCAACATCCTCATTGATAAAATCAACGAAGTTCCAATTAGTAGTTGAGCTAGAATGGAAGATTGAGTATGGGTCTGGATCCACTGACAATGCCCATCCTAATGCAAAGGCCTGACCTTTTTTATTTGGATATGTTACATGGTCTAGGAATGCTTGCCATTCCATACCCCTTAAATTAGCCTTAATACCAATTTTATTAAGCTCTTCTTCCATAATCGTTATAACCTGCATCCTCATTTCATTATCAGCGTTTGTGGCAAGTTCAAATTCTAATCTTTGACCGTCTTTATTAGTTCTTACCGTTTGCCCATCCTTTAAAGTCCATCCCGCTTCATCTAAAAGCCTTCTTGCTTCATCAAGGTTATAATTATAAATAGTCAATCCTTCTTCGTTATATGCCCAAGAACTCCTTGGAATATTACTGTAGAGCCTATAACCATTGCC
>CAYYRM010000105.1:0-8845 GCA_964474005.1 uncultured Eubacteriales bacterium | reverse complement strand
TTTGTTTGCAAGGCCTCTCCAGGGTTTTCATCTGTTTTAAGTGTCAAACTTGGGATTATATATATTATTTAAAGCCTTTGTCAAACTCACAGCCCAAAATAATAAATAAAAAGTTATAATCAATTTTTAACTTGATGTTGTTATTGACAAAAAAAGACTTTATGTGATATTATAAATATTTTTGACATTATCATATTGTTATGATAAAATTATAAAAAATTCCATTTTTTAAAAGGGGTGATTCATTGTGTTTCAGGTTGGAGATAAGGTAATGTATCCTATGCATGGAGCAGGTGTAATTGAAAACATTGAAGAACGGGAAGTATTAGGAGTTAAACATAAATACTATGTACTTCGAATTCCAATTGGATCCATGAAAGTATTTATCCCTTTAGAAAAGGTTGAAGAAATAGGTGTAAGAAATATTATTGACTCCAAAGAGATCCCTAGAATTTTTGAAATCCTTCAAAGGGATAACGGGCAAATGTCTGCCAACTGGAACAGGCGATATAGAGCAAACTTAGAAAAATTAAAGACCGGTGACATTGTGGAAATAGCAGAAGTAGTAAGGGATTTAACCTTAAGGGATAGGGAAAAGGGCCTTTCTTCTGGTGAAAAAAGGATGCTTGAAAATGCCCGACAAATTTTAATCAGCGAAATAGTTTTAGCTAACAATATAGACGAATCCAAGGCCAATGAAATGCTTGTTAAATTGTTTGCATAAGTTTTATAAATAATTAATATTTTCATCTGTATAACTTTTGAAAGATAGTTTATACTATAATTTAGACAATAATAGGAGGTGAAGGGTAACTAATGATTGAAAAAATTACAAGGGTACTTGCTTTGATTGTAGGAATATCCATCTGGTACTTGTTATCAATACAAATCTTTCAATGGTTTGACGGGTTAACGTCTCTTCAACAGCATGGGGGTGCTGTACTAACAGCAGTTTTATTTGGACTTTTAATTTATTTTTTATTCCCACTGGTGTTAAAAGTTTTTAGAAATGCAGGCAAATGGTTAGATAAAAGATTGCAATCAACACCGGTACAAGATATCTTAGCTGGGATTGTAGGGTTGTTATTGGGTTTTGTTATGTCTTTACTGCTCATACATCCTTTTAGGGATTTACCAATAGTAGGGCCGGTTTTACCGATTTTTACAAACATAATCTTTGGATACTTTGGTTACTTGGTGGCAGTAAGTAAATGGGAAGATTTATTTAACCTCTTTACAAGAAGCGCCAAAGAAAAGGGAATAGGTAATAGCCAAATATGCAAAGTTTTAGATACATCTGTAATCATAGACGGTAGAATTGCAGATATTTGCAATGCTGGTTTCATTGAAGGAAAAATTATTATCCCTGCCTTTGTTTTAGAAGAGTTAAGGCATATAGCTGACTCGTCAGATACTTTAAAAAGAAATAGAGGTAGAAGGGGTTTAGACATTTTAAACAGAATTCAAAAAGAACTTAAAATACCTGTAACCATTCTTGAAGAAACTGAATCTGAGGGACTAGAAGTTGATAGTCGTTTAGTAAAGGTCGCTCAGAAATTAAAGGGTATGGTGGTAACCAATGATTATAACCTAAACAAAGTATGTGAGCTTCAAGGAGTGCCAGTGTTAAATATTAACGAGCTAGCCAATGCAGTCAAGCCCGTGGTTTTACCAGGGGAGGAAATGCTAGTACAAATTGTTAAGGATGGTAAAGAATCTGGCCAAGGTGTAGCTTACCTAGATGATGGTACAATGATAGTTGTTGAAGGTGGGCGTAGACATATAGGAGAGAACCTAGAGGTCCTTGTAATCAGTGTACTGCAAACAGCTGCGGGTAGAATGATTTTTGCAAAAATTAAAAGCAATGATAAGGCTAGTTAATT
Organism: uncultured Eubacteriales bacterium; assembly: GCA_964474005.1. Taxonomy (GTDB): domain Bacteria; phylum Bacillota; class Proteinivoracia; order Proteinivoracales; family Proteinivoracaceae; genus Alkalicella. The sequence goes on along the minus strand of CAYYRM010000105.1, from coordinate 6,962 downwards.
TTTTATAATTAGGAGTTATATTATGAAGAATATTGCACTTATACCTGCCGCAGGTAGCGGATCTAGAATGGGAACAAAATTAAAAAAGCAGTATTTAAACTTAGCGGGTCAACCAATGTTGACCCGTACTGTGTTATTATTTCAAAAATGTTCCTTTATTGATGAAATTATCCTTGTTACTCCACCAGAAGACATAGATTTTTGCTATGAAGAAATAGTGATAAAAGAGAGAATTTCCAAACTCAATAGAATAATTGCTGGGGGCAAAACTAGGGCGGAATCCGTGTACAACGGACTTAAGGACATTGATGTTCAAAAAGGAGACATTGTATTGATACACGATGGAGCCAGACCCTTTGCATCACAGGAGTTAATTAAAAGACTACTGGATTTCCTTAGGGAAACAACAGATAGGGTGGGAGTAGTACCTGTAATTCCAGTGAAGGACACAATAAAAATTATTGAAGACGACCTTATTGCAAATACTCCCCCCAGGGCCAAACTTTTCTCAGCTCAAACCCCTCAGTGTTTTTACCTTGATAAGTTACTAGAGGCCTTTAGTACTGTGGGATCCAAAATGGATGCTTTTACTGACGAAAGTTCACTTATGGAGTCCATAGGCTTTAAAGTTGGTGCTGTTAAAGGAGAGGAGCAAAACATTAAGATTACAACACCACAAGACTTGATTTTTGCTCAGTACTTAATTGAAAGGATAGATAATAAATGATTAAAATAGGTATTGGGTTTGATGTTCATGCTCTAATTGAAAATAGAGACCTAATAGTGGGTGGTGTGAAAATTGATCATCACAAAGGCTTAGATGGACATTCAGACGCAGATGTTTTGGTACATGCAATCATGGACAGTTTATTAGGACCTCTAAATTTAGGGGATATAGGAAAGTTATTTCCTGATAGCGATCCTAAATTTAAAGGAATATCAAGCATGGAGCTTTTATCCATTGTGAGGGATAGGCTTAGAGATAAGGGATATGACATAGGAAATATTGACTGTGTAATAATGGCTGAAAAGCCAAAAATGGCTCCATACATTATAAAGATGCAAAGGGCCATTTCAGACATATTAGAAATACCCATGGAAAACATAACGATTAAAGCCACAACAACTGAGAAGCTGGGCTTTGTAGGTAGGGAAGAAGGAATTGCCGCCCAAGCAGTGTCACTTCTTCAATTGAATAATTAGGTTGTTATGATATAATAAATACTTGAAGAATTTATGCTTATGGAGGGTATATATATGAGTAATTATAAAGTTCGTTATGCACCTAGCCCCACAGGACCTTTACATATAGGGGGAGCCAGAACTGTACTGTTTGATTACCTACTGGCTAAACAGTCACAGGGAGTTTTTTTAATAAGAAGTGAAGATACAGACTTAGCCAGATCAGCTGTACACTGGGAAGATGCTATTTTAGATAGTATTGAGTGGTTAGGCTTAGAATGGCAAGAGGGGTTACGTGTTGGAGGAGAAAATGGTCCTTACAGGCAAACAGAGAGATTGCATATATATAAAGAATACTTAGATCAGTTATTTGCCCAAGGGGATAGCTATAAATGCTTCTGTTCTGAAGAGGAAATAGAGGCTGAAAGACAAGCAGCCATGGATAAAGGTGAAACCCCAAAATATAGTGGTAAGTGCAGAAACCTAAGCCAAGGGCAAATCCAAAGTTTAGAAGAACAAGGGAAAAAATACGTTATAAGATTTAAAGTGCCACAAGGGCAAATTATTAACATAGATGATAAAGTTAGAGGTTTAGTAAGGTTTGAAAGTGATGGTATAGGTGATTTCGTGATTGTTAAATCAGATGGTATTCCCACTTATAATTTCGCTGTGGTAATCGATGACATAACAATGGGCATTACAGATATTGTGAGGGGTGATGAACACCTTTCAAATACCCCTAGGCAAGTACTGATCTATGACGCACTAAAAAAACCAAAACCTAATTTTGCCCATGTATCATTGATTTTAAATGAACAAAGGAAGAAGATGAGTAAACGCGATGGTGATACCAGCGTTCATCAATATAAAGACAAGGGGTATTTGCCCGAAGCCCTCTTAAACTTCTTAGTCTTACTAGGATGGGCACCAGAAGGTGAACAAGAATTTTTCACCTTAGAAGAAATGGTTAAGGAATTTTCTCTAGATAGGGTTTCAAAGAATCCCGCTGTGTTCAATATGGAAAAGCTAAGATGGATGAATTCAGTTTACATTAAAAATTTACCCATTAAAGACTTAGTAGAAAGGGTAAAACCTTTCTTAGCAAATGACATTCCAGATATCGACAAATATGATGACCATTGGTTGGAATTTGTCGTTGAGACATATCGAGAAAAGATGACAATCTTGTCGGATATTGTTCCATTAACATCTGACATTTTCCATGATGAAATCAACTTTGAGGACGAAAAATGTAGAGAGGTTTTAAATGGTGAGGATGTAGATTCCGTTATGGAATTGTTTAAACAAAAAATTAGAGATACAGACAACTTGAATCCCCAGGTTGTGGATGAAATAATGAAATCATTAACTAAAGAATTGGGATTAGGTGGGAAAAAAGTATTTATGCCTTTAAGGGTTGCCCTCACAGGTAAAATGCACGGTAGCGAGCTTAACAGCCTAATACCTATACTGGGTGTAGAAAGAGTAATAAAAAGAGTTGATAAAATGTTGGCAAAAAGATAAAATATACTTAAAAGCAATGATGGGAAATTTAGTAACTTATAAAACCTCATCCAGAGATAAACCCCATGGCTGAAAGGGTTTAGGTTAATTTATAAGTGAAATTGCACTTCCTTGAGCTTTATCGGGTAGCTCCGTTACTGGCCCTTTTAGGGAATTTAATTTCCAAAAGTAGAGTGGGACCGCGATTTAAATCGCCTCTATACAGATAGAGGCGATTTTTTGTTATTAAGAATAGGAGGAAAAAACATGTTTAGGCAAATACGGGAAGATATTAAAGCTGTTTTTGACCGGGACCCTGCAGCTAAAAATATAATAGAGGTTATCCTTTGTTACCCTGGATTACATGCCCTTTTTTTCCATAGGTTAGCCCATGGTTGCTATAAGTTTAAGCTAATTGTTTTGGCAAGATTAATATCCCAATTCTCTCGATGGCTTACTGGTATAGAAATTCATCCTGGGGCAAAATTAGGAAGAGGAGTTTTTATTGATCACGGAACAGGTGTAGTCATAGGGGAGACCGCGGAGGTGGGAGACAATGTAACCATTTATCAAGGGGTTACATTGGGGGGGACAGGCAAAGAAAAAGGGAAAAGGCACCCAACCATAGAGGAGAATTGTATAATAGGGGCTGGTGCCAAGGTTTTAGGACCTTTTAAAGTAGGCTCTAACTCCAAAATCGGTGCAGGATCAGTGGTTTTGCAAGAAGTTCCTAAAAACTCCACCGTAGTTGGTATACCTGGGAGAATTGTGATAAACAATGGAATAAAAGTAAATCAGGAATTAGACCATACAGACTTACCAGACCCAATGCTAGTAATGCTTATGTGTCTACAAAGACAAGTACAAGATCTTCAAGGAGAAATTCAAGGTTTAAAGAACAAGGAGGAAAATAAAAATGACCATAAAATTATTTAACACACTTAATAAAAAAACAGAAGAACTAATACCATTACTCCCAGGTCAGATAAAAATGTATGTATGTGGCCCCACTGTTTATAACTTTTTTCATATTGGAAACGCCCGAACATTTTTAATGTTTGATGTTATAAGGCAATATTTAACTCATAGGGGCTTTGATGTAATTTATGCCCAAAACTTTACCGATATTGATGATAAATTAATCAATAGGGCCAATGAATTGGGAATTACAGTTAAAGAGCTTGCTGAAAACATGATAAAAGAATATTTTGAAGATGCAAGGGCTTTAAGGATTAAGGATGCCATATATCATCCAAAGGCAACTGAAAACATTGAAGGGATAATCAGTATCATAGAAGGATTGATTGATAAGGGTTTAGCGTACCAAGGTGGAGATGATGTTTTTTTTGATACGGTAAAATTCCATGGATATGGCAAACTATCTGGGCAAAACTTAGAAAAACTCGATGCTGGGTCAAGGATAGATGTGGATAAAAACAAAAAAAATCCCTTTGACTTTGTTCTATGGAAAAAAGCTAAGCCTTTAGAACCAAAATGGGATAGTCCTTGGGGACAAGGAAGACCAGGCTGGCACATTGAATGTTCAGCAATGTCAAAAAGGTACTTAGGTGAATCCATCGATATTCATGGGGGAGGGGAAGATTTAGCCTTTCCCCATCATGAAAACGAAATAGCCCAAAGTGAAGGACTGTCAGAAAAATCCTTTGCCAGCTATTGGCTACATGTGGGTTTTTTACAAATAGAAAACAAAAAGATGGGAAAATCAGAAGGAAACAGTTTGATGGTAAGGGACCTAAGGAAGAAATTTTCTCCCCTAGCCCTAAGATTTTTCTTAATGTCTGCCCATTATAGAAGTCAACTTAATTTTAATGATTCATTGTTGGAGTCAGCTCAAAAAAGTGTGGATAGGATTAACACTTCTTATAATAATTTAATGTATGCACTTAAAGATACAACAGATAGCAAAACCACTGAAAAAGATATAACAAGTAAAATTGATAAGCTTATGGAAAAATACTATACAGTTATGGATAATGATTTTAACACCGCAGATGGGCTTTCTGTGCTATTTGAACTGGTAAGGGAAATAAACACGTATCTTAAAGAAGGAAAGAATCAAGAGACACTACTATATATGAAGAAAGCATTTGACAGTATGAATTTTGCCTTTGATTTATTGGAACAAAAAGAAAATAACTTGGAAGAAGAAGTAGAAGGTCTAATAGAAGAAAGGCAGGAAGCTAGAAAAAACAAAAATTTCCAAAGGGCAGATGAGATACGAGATATCTTACTAAAAAAAGGTATAGTCTTAGAGGATACAGCCTCAGGAGTGAGGTGGAAGTTTATTGAATAAAGATATACTAGAAAAGGAAACTCCTGTTTTAGCTTTAGCCTTTGTTGGGGATTCAGTATATGATACATTCATAAGAACCATGCTCATTGAAGAAGGGAGGGTTAAACCTAACCTTCTTCATAAAAGGGCAGAGAAATACAATAAAGCCACAGCCCAAAGTGTTGCGTTTTTAAATATTCAAGATAAACTAACGGAACGGGAACTAAATATAGCCATGAGGGGTAGAAATGTTAAAGGCAACTCATTCCCTAAGAGTTGTACTGTTACCCAATACAAGAACGCCACTGGCCTTGAAGCCCTCATGGGTTACTTACATCTTTGTCAGGATTTTGATAGATTAAATTCATTGATGTCAATGGTTGTGGAAATAATAGAAGGTGAGGAGAAGGGGAAATGAAAGTTGAAATTTTAAGTCATACACCAAATTGTGAGGAAATCGTAGCTTCAGCTGCAAGGTTATGTTACTCCAATGCAGATATATCTGAACTTATGGACACAATGGAAGGTCAAAAAGGAAAGAAGTTAATAGAAAAATTACTAAGCTTAGGTCATGAATCCCCCTTTGAGCACATAAGTTTTACCTTTGGGGTAAGTGGGGTCAGTAGAGCTTTAACCCATCAACTGGTTAGGCATAGAATTGCAAGCTATTCCCAAAAATCACAACGTTATGTATCTGAAAATCAATTTGAATACATTATTCCCCCATCTATCCAAAAGAATGAAATAAGTAATGAGCTATATAACGAAGTAATAAATCAAATTTCCCAAAGTTATCAAAAACTTGTGGAAATGGGAGTGCCCAAAGAAGATGCACGTTATCTGTTACCTAACGCTTGTGAAACTAAGATTATTATAACAATGAATGCCAGATCTTTATTTAATTTTTTTAAACATAGAGCATGTGTTAGAGCTCAATGGGAAATTAGGGAATTGGCATCGCAAATGTTGGATAAAGTCCGTGACATTGCCCCTAATATATTTAAAAAAGCCGGGGCCAGCTGCGACTGGTTAGGCTACTGTCCTGAAGGAGAAATGTGCTGTGGAAGGGCGCCAAGATTGGAGGTATAAAAATGAAAGAAGATATAATTTATGGTAGAAATTCTGTAAAAGAACTATTACAGAGCAAAAGACCTATAAATAAGCTATTCATCCAAAATGGATTTAAAGACCAAAAAATAATAGAACTGGCCAAAGAAAATAGGGTTGTAATTAAGTGGTGTGACAAATCCTTTCTAGACAAAAACACAGACAATAAAAACCATCAGGGAATTTTAGCCATGGTTAGCCCTAAAGAATATACCCCCATCGAAGAAATTATTGAGAAAATTGAAGAAAATAATAAACAAGGATTTTTAGTAATATTAGACTCCCTTGAAGACCCCCATAACCTTGGTTCCATTATAAGGACCGCTGACGGAGCGGGGGTGGATGGGATAATAATACCCAAACACAGGGCTGTGCCTTTGACCTTTACCGTTGCAAAGGTGGCAGCTGGGGCTTTGGAGCATGTTCCTGTAGCACAGGTTACAAACCTTGCTCAAACAATTGATTACTTAAAGGAAAAGGGTTACTGGATATATGGAGCTGACATGGACGGTAAAGAGTTTTTTAATACAGATTTAAAAGGTTCCATTTGTTTAGTGATAGGTGGAGAAGGAAAGGGAATAGGACAGCTTGTTAAGAAAAAATGTGATGTTATATTAAGTATCCCTTTAAAGGGCAAAGTGACATCTTTAAATGCTGGAGTTGCTGCTGGGATATTGATGTATGAAGTGGTTAAGCAAAGAACCCACTGACCAAAATAACCTTTAGAAACAATGATAAGTGTAATTAAATAAAGTCAAAATTTTGGGAAATACTAAGGGGAATAGGATGAATAAAAAACTCTTAATTCCCCAAAAAATCGCTTTAAATTGGAAAACCCTTGACGATTATTTCCCACTACTGTATAATTAAAACCACA
>CAYYRM010000104.1:0-8979 GCA_964474005.1 uncultured Eubacteriales bacterium | reverse complement strand
CTCACAGGTCCAATCCCAGGCACTTTTAATAATTCTCCTAAGGGTGCTTTATTTACCTCCATGGGAAAAAGGTGTAAATTCTTTAAAGCAAAGGCTAGTTTCGGATCCATGTTATCAGGCAAAAGTCCGTTTTCAAAGGGAAGATGACCGATGTTAAACCCGTAAAATCTCAATAGAAAATCACTTTGATATAGGCGGTTTTCCCGTTTCAGTGGAGTTTTAGGTACAAATTCTAGGGGCGTTTTTTCCACAGGGGAAAAGGCAGAAAAGTATGCCCTCTTTACCCCAAAAGAGCTGTATAAATTTGTAACCCTATTTAATATGTCATAATCTGTTTCCCCAGCGGCTCCAACAATAAATTGTGTGGATTGGGAAACACTGTATTTATTAGTAAACTTTTTGATGGTTTTGATAGGTGTGAGAATATCTCTTTCCAGATCCTTTGTTTTACTTAAGTTAGCCATGTATTTTTGTTCTGGGGTTTCACAATTTATTGAAACCCTGTTTGCCAATTTACAAGCCTCTTCGATTAAATGTTCATTGGCACCGGGTAAAATTTTTAAGTGGATATATCCATTAAATTTATATTTAAAACGTAGTATTTCTATGGTTTTAACCAGGTCATCCATGGTTGTGTTAGTATTACATTTTACCCCAGAGCTTAAAAAGAGTCCCTCCACGTAATTTCTCACATAGAAGTCCATGAACACCTTTGCCAACTCATCGGGGGTAAAGCTGGTTCTTTCCACATCCCTGGCGCTACGATTGGGGCAATAACCACAATCCTTCTGACAGTCATTGGTCATTAATACCTTAAGTAAAGATATACATCTGCCATCGGGGGTAAAGGAATGGCAAACTCCACAGGGAGTAGTGGCTCCGATTCCAAGGTTACCAGAGCTGAATTTTTTTGTCACAGGTGTGGATGTTGAAGCACAAACATCGTATTTGGCAGCATCTCCTAAAATCATCAGTTTTTCATAGCTATCCATGTGATCTCCCCCTTTCATTTATATTATATAACAACTATATGTACTTATCAAACGTATGTTCTAAATTTTAATATAAAAATGTCTAATATAATTTTCCAATTTGCTATGATAAAATATAACAAAGGAGATGATATGTGTGAAAAGAATTGATAACTCAAAATTGGCTTGCCCTCAGCCAGTGATAAATACTAAAAAAGCCATAGAGGATGGACTTCCCTTGGTATCTGTGGTGGACAATGAAATCGCCAAGGAAAATGTCTTAAAGCTATGTAAAAAGCTGGGCCTTAACACGGAGGTTATAGCCAATGATAATCAATTTGAAATTTCCATTTTCGAAGGTGAGAAAGTGGATCTGAAGTCTGTTTCACAGTTTTCAGAAAGCTATTTAATCACATCTAAGTATTTGGGAAAAGGGGACGATACCCTAGGGGAAGCACTGATGAAGGCTTTTATATATACCTTGGCAAATAAAGATTTAGTTCCAGAAAAGATTATGTTTTTAAATAGCGGAGTTTTTTTAACCACTGAGGGGACTTTGGTTTTAGAATCTTTAAGGGAGCTAGAACAAAAGGGATGTGAGATCCTATCTTGTGGGGCTTGTTTGGATTTTTTTCAGCTTAAGGACAAATTGGTGGTGGGAGCTGTTACAAACATGTACGACATCGTGGATAATTTAGCAATTAAAAAGGTTATCACCATATAATTTTTAGACTGAAACAAGCTTGTTTGTGCATATAATATCCACTGAGGGGATAACATAATGTAGGTGGAAATATTTTTCCATTTTTTTTAAAAAAAAAGCAGGAAAATTGACTAAGATGTAGAATAGGATTAATAGTACAGATTACTGATTTGTAAAAATTCCTAAATTTCTGTGCCTGTTAACATAGTGATTCTACTATGAAAACATAATACAATTTATGAAGGAGGAATTTATCAATGTGGAAATGTGAAGTATGTAATTACATTCATAATGGGGATGAGGCTCCTCACAAATGTCCAAAATGTGGTGCAGCACAAGAGAAGTTTAATGAACTTACTGGTGATGCTAAAACTAAAGTTGAAAGATCTAGATACACCAATGGTCTTTTAAAGGAACTTATTTTACTGATGGGTCAAGTTCAAGACATAGCCCAAGAGGGTGTTGAAGATGAATTAGATCCAGGCTGTGTGAAGTTATTCAAGGAAGCTTTAGAGGCATCTGAGTTCTTAAAGCAAACTGCAACAGCTGAAATCGAAATACATGTAGGAAAAGGTAAATGGGGATAAAAAGTGGCTTTTAAGCCACTTTTTTTAAGTAAAAAAGTTGTGGGGTGCATAAAGTGAATATAAAAGAAGACATAAAAAACATGGAAAAAGAAATTATAGCTTGGCGTAATTGGTTCCACCAACACCCTGGGGTAGGATTTGACCTGGAAGAAACCACTTCCAAAATAGAAACTATACTAAAGGAAATTGGCTTCACCGACATAAAAAGATATGCCAAAACAGGGGTGGTTGCTTACCTGCAGTTAGATCCAAAATTTGAAACCATAGCCCTTAGGGCAGACACCGACGCTCTGCCTATCACCGAAGAAAACCATAGGGAATACACTTCATTAAATATAGGAAAAATGCATGCCTGTGGTCACGATGCACATATAGCCATGGCTTTAGGAGCCGCTAAGTATTTGTTTAACAATCAACATAAGCTTAGGGTAAATCTTCTCTTTATTTTCCAGCCAGGGGAAGAAGGATACCGAGGGGCTGAAGCGATGTTAAATGAAGGTCTTTATGATGATTATCCATTTAACAAGGTTTATGGTTGCCACATAGGGCTTATTTTCCCTGAGCTAAAAACTGGCAACATTGGCCTAAGTTATAAGCCTACCATGGCAGCGACCACAGAGTTTGATGTGATAATTAAAGGGAAAGGCGGTCATGGGGCCATGCCTCAAAACACCGTGGATCCCATAGTAATCACTGGTAATGTTATCACCGCAATACAGTCCATAGTAAGCCGAAATATTTCACCCACAGATAGTGCCATTATCACCTTTGGTCAAATAAAGGGAGGTACAGCCCACAATATAATACCAGAAAAGGTAGAGCTAAATGGTACCATCAGATATTTAAACAAAGAAACGGGAGACAGGATATTCAGTCGTATTTCAGAAACCGTGGAAGGCATTGCAAAGGCTTATGGAGGAGATTGTCAAGTTATTTTCAAGCCTGGTTATCCTGCGGTTGTAAATGATGCCAAGGTTACGAAATTTGTTTATGAAAATTTAACTAATTTATTTGGTCAAGATGATATAATTGATATACAAAATCCAACCATGGGTGGGGAGGATATGTCATATTTCTTAGATTTAGCACCTGGATGTTTTTTCTTTTTGGGAGCTGAAAACAAGGAAAAGGGGATTATTTACCCACATCATCATCCAAAGTTTGATATTGATGAGGAGGTACTGTGGAAGGGTACGGCGGCATTTTGTCATTTGATAATAAATAACGAATAAAACACGAAAATAAATAACAGATAAATTTTGAAACTTTTTGCGGAGGGATACGTCTATATATGTGAAAGGCACTTTTCTGGGGGGGAGGGTGGTAATTATGAAACGACTTCTTTTTGTGGTTGTTTTACTGTTGGTGACTATTTTTATAATTTTGGGCAGTGACTTTCTGTCTTCACAAAATGGCGTAACACCTGAGCCAGCCCAGCTCAAGGTTAATACCCTACTAAGGAGATACGGCAGGGAGGAAACCATTGTTTTAAAGCTTACTAACGATGGTGATAGTGAGCTGATTTTTGCTGATAACCTTTACGGAATGAAGCTTTATAAAAAACAAGAAAATGGTATGTGGACTCAAGTTGTTGAAACCAGGGAAGTACAGTACTTTATTCATACTATTTTGCCTGGGGAACACAAGGAAGTGCATTTAAGGCATAATCAGCTAAGTGATGGTGAATATAGGGTTGTGTTTGAGGGTTGGAAAAAGGATGAGTATCATAGGCTTATAAAGGGTGAAACAATTTTTTTTGTTTTTCCCAATCCTACCTTTAAAGCTGAGGCCTTAAAAAGTAGTGTTAAATCCAATGAAAGCTTTGATATAATAGTTACCAACGACCGAGCTCATCCCATTGTGTTTTCAGACAATACCATGAATTTACAGCTGTATATTTTAAATGAAGAAAATAAATGGATGAAACTCCCATCACCCCTGTATAATGATCATTTGTCCTTTGAATTACAAACAGGGCAGACATATCACATAAAGGTCCCACCATTAAGGGCAAGGGGAGATTATAGGATTAAACTTTCCGGCATAACTAAAGATGGAATCAATGTTAGTGCAGAGGTTTTAATTTCAGTTAGATAATTAAAAATGTGCCAAAGGAAAACTCTGAAAAGCCATCTTCGTTGTTACTATAAAAGCCCATCACCCCCGCGTATTTCCTTATACGCTTGGGGTGATGGGCTTTTTTGTGCCTAAAATCTAAAGAATTTAGAGCAGTATTAAATATTAGGGAATATACCCTTTGTTTTTTATTTAAAAAAATTATAGATGGCGAAAATAATGGCCAAAATACCGCTGGACACCAAGGGACCCGTGGGAACACCCCTAAAAAAGGTGATACCTATGATGGTGCCACTGATAATGGCTGGAACCACATTGGGGGATTGATCCATTAGCACCACACCCTGTCTTGCTAGGTAAGTGGCAAAGGCTCCCATGAGTATTGCCATTATGCCAAAGGGTTCCCTAAACTGTGCTGACATTTCCTTAAGGGATATGGTGTCTGAGGCAAAGGGGGCCAGTACAGCAGCAGTTAAAAATATAATTGACCAGCGTAGACCTTGGGACTCTAAAAAGATAATTCCCACATCAAACCTCAAAAACTTCAATGCTAATACAATTAAAACTGCGTATACAACTGTCCTATTTTGAGCAAAAAACCCTAGGAGCATAACAGAAAAAAGAACAATAAAACCATCTGAGATAGGTCTCATAAATAATTTCACTCCAGTATTTAGTGTATGCTCCTAGTCGTTTAATTCAACTATATCCTGATCAGAAAGAATAAAGGTGTGTTCCACACTTTGACCGTCAAACTTCGCTGAGCCCCAAACCCTTGCAAATTTCAAGTTTGCTGCTATATCCTTATGGATCATTTCAGCCAAATCCATTATGGTTGAGCCCAAGGGTAGTATGTAGGGTTTTTCCATCTCAGGTTTTTTACCAGGAGCTTTGGTATAAATCCTTACTACCTTTAGCATGTCAAATAACAGCTTTGGCAATTCCTTAATTTTTTCTTGTTGGTGGATTGAAATGGGCATTATTTTAGGGCAATCAGGTATTAGCTCAAATAATATATTTAAGTTCTCTTGGGCTTCGGGGTGGTCTGATTTTGCTCCTATGAACAAAATATCTTCCATGGTAAAGGCCTTTGGGGTTTTTTGTTCCAACAGAAGATTTTTTTTTCTAAGGTTAGCTAATAATCCTTGGATTTGGTCAAGGCACTCCCCTGAGCTTAAATCTATCATGGCAATGATAATATCACAATGCCTTAAGGCATTGGAGAAATTACCTGGGATACCTTCTTCGGTAATGGGTGGAGTATCTATTAGCTGTATATATATTTCTTCATAGGGTATCATGCCAACCACAGGAAGAGGGGTGGCAAAGGGGAAGTCCTGTACATTGGTCTTAGCATTTGTCAAAGTACCCACAAGGGCGGATTTACCACAGTTGGGATATCCCAGTACAAAGATTTGACCAGCTCCTTGTTTTTCAATGTTGAAGGGGTCCTCTGCCCCCTTTTTTCCACCTGCTCCCTTTTCTTGTTCCTTTTTAAGTTTTGAAATACGTTTTTTTAAATCCCCTTGCAATTTATCTGTACCTTTGTGCTTGGGGATAACTGCCAGCATCTCTTGTAAGGCTGCGATTCTTTCCTCGTTGGTTGTGGCTTTTTTGTAGGCTTCCTCTGCTATATAATATTGGGGTGTTAAATTTGCAGGCATGTCAAATCACCTCCATATTATTTAATGGGATTTTAAGCTTTTCTTAGGACATACTTTTCCAGTCCCTCTTTGACACCATGGTTATCATTGTTTCCAACTATCACGTCTGCACTGGCTTTAGCCACTTCACTGCCGTTTTCCATACATACACCTAAGCCAGCCATTTTTAGCATTTCCACATCGTTTTCACTGTCTCCAAAGGCTATAATCTCTTTATGTTCAATTCCATAGTCTAAAGCCAGTTGGTTTATGGCCACACTTTTGTTACCAGCTGGGGTAACGAACTCTAGAAAGTAATGGTGTGTTCTAACAACTGAGATTTCTTCACTTGCCATACTACGCACTTTTTTTTCTAACACTTCATCCCCTTGGTGCACCACATACAAGATTTTTGCCACATCTTTTAAGGAAGAATAATCATCGATGTATTTAATGCTGGTTTCCCCTAACTCAAGGATAGGGGCAACTTCCTCCTTGGTGCTTGCGGTGAAAAGACCTTCAGGTGTATAAACAACCGTTGGTAGATTATATGGCATTAGCTCAGAGATGATAGATTGGTATAAACCTAGGTCTATGGAAAGATTGTGTATTACCTTTTTTTCAACTGGGCAATAGGTCAATGCTCCGTTACAGGTAACCACAGGTTCCCTTAGATTAAGGGCTTCTATTATGGGCAAAATAGAAATATAATGCTTACCTGTAGCCAAGGTTATTTTAACACCTTGGGCCATTGCTTCTTCTATGGCCAAGATATTTTCTTGAGATAATTGTGAATTTGAGTCCAATAATGTTCCATCCACATCAAATACCGCTAATTTATACATATGCTCCTCCTATTTTTCCTAAGACTATATAAAAGTTTTAGATTGATTTTACTAATAGAATACAATTATTTGCAAAGTTTGTAAACTTTATAAACCCCTAGTTACCATTTATTTTTCCATGTATAGTTTAGTACAAAAATAAGAATGCTAAATAGTAGGTAACCAAGAAAAACCATAAAAGGGCTTGACTTCTCTGACTACTTTAATTAAACTAGTTATTACAATAAAAAACTCTTATCAAGAGAGGTGTAGGGACGGGCCCCATGACACCCAGCAACCGGCTTAGCACGGTGCTAATTCCCGCAGAGATTAGCTCTGGCAGATGAGAGAGGCTAAGCCCTCTTCGCTTTGCACTGAAGGGGTTTTTTATTGCAATAAATTTTCTCTACATATGAGGGAGGTTATATAATGAGTCGTAAGTTTTTATTTACTTCTGAATCAGTAACAGAAGGACATCCTGACAAGGTAGCTGATCAAATTTCTGACTCCATCTTAGATGCTATTTTCGAGCAAGATCCAAATGCAAGGGTAGCAGCTGAGACCATGGTTAGTACAGGTTTGGTTTTGGTATCTGGTGAAATCACCACAAAATGCTATGTGGATATTCCAAAAATCGTTAGGGAAACCATAAGGGAAATAGGTTATACCAGAGCTAAATTTGGTTTTGATGCAGACACTTGTGCAGTTTTAACTGCCATAGACGAGCAATCTGTAGATATTGCCATGGGTGTAGATAAAGCCCTTGAAGCAAAGGAAGGGCAAATGGAGGATATCGACGCCATTGGAGCTGGTGACCAAGGTATGATGTTCGGCTTTGCTTGCAATGAGACCCAAGAACTAATGCCACTACCAATTTCATTGGCACACAAAATGTCTAAAAGGCTTTCAGATGTTAGGAAATCCGAGGAACTGCCTTACCTTCGTCCCGATGGTAAAACCCAGGTAACTGTGGAATATGTTGATGGAAAACCCCAAAGGGTAACAACAGTGGTTTTATCCACTCAACACAGTCCAGAGATTTCTTTGGAGGAACTAAAACAAGATATCATCGAAAAAGTGGTTAAACCAACAATTCCACAAGAATTCATTGATGCTGACACTAAATTCTTCATCAACCCCACAGGTAGATTCGTTGTTGGTGGTCCCCAAGGGGATGCTGGTTTAACTGGTAGAAAGATAATAGTTGACACCTATGGTGGCTATGCTCGCCATGGTGGAGGAGCTTTTTCTGGAAAGGATCCCACAAAGGTTGACCGTTCTGCCGCTTACGCCGCAAGATACGTGGCAAAGAATGTTGTGGCCGCAGGACTTGCTGATAAATGTGAAGTTCAGCTGGCTTATGCCATCGGTGTTGCAAAACCAGTTTCTGTGATGGTGGAAACCTTCGGTACCGAAAAGGTTGAGGTGGAAAAAATTGAAAAGGCAATATCTGAAACCTTTGATCTAAGACCAGGGGCCATCATAAGGGACCTTGAGCTTAGAAGGCCAATATACAAAAAGACAGCTGCCTATGGCCATTTCGGTAGAAATGATTCAGAATTTAGCTGGGAAAAAACAGACAAAGCAGATACTCTAAAACAAAAAGCAGGTCTATAATAAATAAAATGACCTTCTGTCTTAACGCCAGAAGGTCATTTTTTATTTACCCCTGCCCCACCCCCCACAACCCACAACCCATTAGTAAATAAGTCCCATTAAAAATGTATTACATATTCAAATGCAGGAAAAATTATAGACACTGTAGAATTATTTAGTATTGGAAAGATGAGGTGTGAATATGGGGAAGATGGATATATCCTTACTGGAGAAAATTACAGACCAGGTTATTGATAGTATTGAAAAAGGTAAGAAAGAGATTTTTGACATATCTGAAACTGCCAGACAGGAAATGAATAAGGTTAAATCAAACCTTATTGAAATAGATGAGGATACAAGAAGTATTATAGATCTTGTGGACAAAACTGAGGTAAAGGAAAGGAAAGCAAGGGTTAGGTTAATGGAGGTTAGTAAAAATTTTTCCGAGCACAATCAAGGTGTTATTCAAGAGGCCTATGAAATAGCCCACCAACTAAAAGTGGAGTTAATTCTGTATCGCCAAAGGAGCTATTTGCGATGTTCTATGAAATCGATAAACAGGATAATTAGGGGTGGTCC
>CAYYRM010000103.1:0-9044 GCA_964474005.1 uncultured Eubacteriales bacterium | reverse complement strand
AGCATCGCCTTGCCAAGGCGAGGGTCGCGGGTTCAAATCCCGTCTTCCGCTCCAATTAAAATTTGAGCTAAATGCTCTTTTTTTATGGAAAGATGTATTGCAAAACAGCAAAAGATAAGCTATAATTAACAAGTAATGCGAGGATGGTGGAACTGGCAGACACGCTAGACTTAGGATCTAGTGCTTCGGCGTGGGGGTTCAACTCCCCCTTCTCGCACCAAAACATCTAACAGATACCCGAAAAAGGGTATTTTTTTGTATTTAGCCATTAACATAGTTATGTTAATGT
Source organism: uncultured Eubacteriales bacterium (assembly GCA_964474005.1). Lineage (GTDB taxonomy): Bacteria > Bacillota > Proteinivoracia > Proteinivoracales > Proteinivoracaceae > Alkalicella. The sequence goes on along the minus strand of CAYYRM010000103.1, from coordinate 8,755 downwards.
AAATTTAGTTGTAAATATTTTGCTAAATATAATTTCTATGTTATAATTAGATGGTTAATTACAAGAATTTATTTTTTGCTGATATTTTAAGGAGGTTTTAAAGTGAAAACTAATTGGGAAAAGACAGAAAAGAATGTGGGAGTTTTAACTGTTGAGGTTCCTGAAGCTGCAGTGGCAACAGCCATTGACAAAGCATACATAAAGGTAAGAAAGGAAATCAATTTACCGGGATTCAGAAAAGGGAAAATACCTCGCAATATTTTAGAAAAAAGATTTGGTATCGAAGTATTCTACGAAGATGCCGCAAATTTCTTACTTCAGGAATATTACCCACAGGCAGTTGAAGAGGCTGCCATTGATCCAGTGGATAAACCTGATATTGATGTTGAACAAATGGAGGCAGATAAACCTTTTATTTTTAAAGCAACAATAACAGTAAAACCAGAAGTTGAACTGGGTCAATACACTAATTTAGGCTTAGAAAAACAAGTAAAATCAATCACTGATGAAGATGTTTCAGAAGAATTAAAAAAATTACAGTCAAGACATGCAGTACTTGAGGTGGCTGAAGAAGGTAGTAAGGTAGAAAAGGGTGACACAGCAGTAATAGATTTCGTAGGTTCTGTGGATGGTGTTGAATTCCCAGGTGGTGCAGGAGATAACTACCCACTTTCCATTGGTTCAGGCTCTTTTATTCCAGGTTTTGAAGAGCAATTAGTTGGTGCAGCTGTAGGTGAAGAGGTGGAAGTTAAAGTTACTTTCCCTGAAGCTTACCACGCAGAAGATTTAGCTGGAAAAGATGCAATATTTAAAACAAAGGTTAATGAAATCAAGAAGAAAAAGCTTCCTGAATTAGATGATGAGTTTGCAAAGGACAACAATTTTGATACATTGGATGCTTTAAGAGAAAACACTAAGAAAAAACTAGAGGAAAAAGCTGAAGCCGATGCCCAAAAAGAATATGAGGATAAAGTGGTTGAGAAGGTTTTAGAGAACGCTACTGTGGAAATTCCTAAGGTTATGATAGAAGATAAAATTGAAGATATGTTAAAGGATATGGAACAATCTTTAGCACAACAAGGACTAGATCTAGAAACATATTGTAAATTTACTGGAACAAGCGTAGACGCAATGAAAGAACAGTTGGCACCGGAAGCTGAAAAGAATGTTAAGTTTTCCCTTATAATTGAGGCTATTATGGCAAAGGAAAACTTTGAATGCACAGAAGAAGACTTCCAGAAAGAAGTTGAAAGATTTGCTGAAATTTATAAGCAAGAGGTAGACAAAATTAGACCAATACTGGAAGCTCAAAAGGCATCTGTGGAAGATGGCATTAAAAGAAAAAAAGCTTTTGATTTAGTACTAGCAAACAACTAGTTTGGTTATTACTTTTTTAGTAAAAAACTAAAAAAAATATAAAAAAAGGATAAAGGGTTTTTGAATTTTTCGTAGAAATTAGTTAAGTATAAGAATATATAGCATTATTGGCACATAGAAATTTAAAAGCCAAAGAAGAAAGGATGGTTTGGATAATGAATTTGGTCCCTATGGTAGTAGAACAAACAAATAGAGGAGAAAGATCATACGATATTTTTTCCCGTTTATTAAAAGATAGGATTATTTTCATTGGTAGCCCCATTGATGATAATGTAGCCAATTTGGTAATTGCCCAACTACTTTTTTTAGAAGCTGAAGACCCTGACAAAGATATTTATCTTTACATCAACTCACCAGGGGGCTCAGTATCTGCTGGCTTAGCTATGTTCGATACTATCCAGTATATTAAGCCTGATGTTTCAACAATTTGTGTTGGTATGGCTGCAAGTATGGGAGCATTTTTACTGGCAGCTGGAGCCAAAGGAAAAAGATTTGCATTACCAAACAGTGAAATTATCATCCATCAGCCCTCAGGATGATTCCAAGGGCAGGCAAGTAATATCCAAATCCATGCTGAACATATATTAAAAATTAAAAATCGCATAAACAAGATTTTATCTGAAAGAACTGGTCAACCAATTGAGACCATCGAAAAAGATTCAGATAGAGACAGATTTATGTCAGCACAAGAGGCATTGGAGTATGGTTTGATTGACAATGTGATGGAGCGTAATGACACCCGCTAAAAAAAGAGGTGATTAAATGAAATTCAACGAGGATAAAGGCAACTTAAAATGCTCTTTTTGTGGAAAACCACAAGAACAAGTAAGGAAGCTTGTGGCAGGTCCAGGTGTTTATATTTGTGATGAATGTATAGAGCTATGCAATGAAATCATAGAAGAGGAATTTGCAGAAGAAGTAGAAATGGACATCACTGATATACCTAAACCTAAGGAGATTAAGGACATTTTAGATCAATATGTAATAGGTCAAGAAAATGCTAAAAGATCCTTGGCTGTGGCAGTATATAATCACTATAAAAGGATAAAAGCAGAAGTTGAAAGTGACGAAGTGGATCTCCAAAAGAGTAATATACTACTGTTAGGCCCCACTGGTGTTGGTAAAACACTACTGGCACAAACATTGGCAAAGATTTTAAATGTACCTTTTGCCATAGCGGACGCCACCTCTTTAACAGAAGCTGGATATGTTGGTGAAGATGTTGAAAACATTTTACTAAAACTTATTCAAGCCGCTGACTACGATGTGGAAAAAGCTGAAAAAGGTATAATCTACATTGATGAAATTGATAAAATAGCAAGGAAATCAGATAATCCTTCAATAACCCGAGATGTATCTGGCGAAGGAGTGCAACAGGCTTTACTTAAAATTCTGGAAGGTACCGTTGCTTCTGTACCACCCCAAGGTGGTAGAAAGCATCCACATCAAGAATTCATCCAGATAGATACCACAAATGTATTGTTCATTTGTGGGGGCGCCTTTGATGGAATTGAAAAAATTATCCAAAACAGAACGGGTAAAAAGGTTTTAGGTTTTGGTGCTGAGGTGAAAAGCAAAGCCGAAGTAAATATTGGGGAGGTACTTACTAACATACTTCCTGAGGATTTACTGAAGTTTGGATTGATACCTGAATTTGTGGGTAGGGTTCCAGTTGTTGCCACTTTAGATGCTTTAGATGAAGAGGCCTTAATAAGAATTCTTCAGGAACCTAAAAATTCTTTGGTTAAACAGTATCAGAAACTGTTTAATATTGATAATGTAAACTTAGAATTCCACGATGATTCTTTACAAGAAATAGCCTCTGAAGCCATAAAAAGAAAAACCGGTGCCCGTGGTTTAAGGGCTATAATGGAAAAAATAATGCAAGATATCATGTTCGATATTCCTTCAAGGACTGATATAAGCAAATGCATTATCACCAAGGAGACTGTTACCCAAGGTGCCGAACCAATCATAGTTACAGGTGAAAAAACAACAAAAAAACGCCGTAAAAAAGGTGAAAGCGCGTAAAGGATGCATTATTGCATCCTTTTTTTATGTTAATCCAAAACAAATCACGAAATGAAATTGTCATTGGAGTAATTTTCACAGAAAATGTTCATTCCATAAAAAAAACCGAATATTCGTATCCCCTTTTGTTAATAATAAATAAAGTTAATCAAATGTATAAAATATTCTTGAAGGGGGAATTACATATGACAGATATCATGACGATAATTACGTTTATTCAGATATTTTTTGCCATAGTTATTGGTCTGTATTTCTGGAATTTACTAAAATCACAGCAAAGCCAAAAGGTAACCATAGATAGGGAATCCAAAAAAGAGATGGAAAAACTTCAGAAAATGAGGGAAATTTATTTAACAGAGCCCTTAGCTGAAAAGACAAGACCCACAAATTTTAGGGAGATAGTTGGCCAAGAACAAGGTTTAAAAGCCTTAAGAGCTGCATTGTGTGGCACGAATCCACAGCATGTGCTAATTTACGGGCCGCCAGGGGTAGGTAAAACCGCTGCAGCTAGGGTTGTTTTAGAAGAAGCAAAAAACAACGGTTTATCTCCATTCAAAAAAAGTGCTCAATTCACAGAACTAGATGCCACAACAGCTAGATTTGATGAAAGGGGTATTGCAGATCCTTTGATAGGATCTGTCCATGACCCTATATATCAAGGGGCTGGAGCCATGGGTATGGCTGGAATACCCCAGCCGAAACCAGGTGCAGTTACCAAAGCTCATGGAGGAATCCTTTTTATAGATGAAATAGGTGAATTGCATCCCATACAAATGAACAAACTATTAAAGGTATTAGAAGATAGAAAGGTTTTTTTAGAATCAGCCTATTATAGTTCAGAGGATAATAACATACCTAGGCACATACATGAAATTTTTCAAAAGGGATTACCCGCTGATTTTAGATTAGTTGGTGCTACAACCCGGCAACCTGATGAAATACCACCTGCCATAAGGTCAAGATGTGTTGAAGTATTTTTCAAATCCCTTCAACAAGAAGAAATAGTTATTATTGCAAAAAATGCCTGTGAGAAAATAAATTTTGATATAACAGCTGAAGCTATTGATGTACTAAAAAAATATGCCACAAATGGCAGGGAAGCAGTAAATGTCGTACAAATTGCTGCAGGTATTGCAATCAACGAAAACAAAAAAAGAATTGAACAAGCGGATATTGAATGGGTAGTAAATAGTAGTCAAATAGCCCCTAGACCTGAAAAAAAGGTGTCTGAAGAACCACAAGTAGGCTGTGTTAACGGACTTGCTGTGTACGGACCAAATATGGGAGCTTTACTGGAATTAGAAGTTACAGCTTCTAAATCAATCCAAGGAAAAGGTGTAATCCATATAACAGGTGTGGTGGATGAAGAAGAACTAGGAAATGGAAGCAGAAAAATCAGACGTAAAAGTATGGCAAAAGGATCCATTGAAAATGTACTAACTGTGCTGAAAAAGACAATGCCCGTAGATCCTAGAGATTATGACATTCACATTAATTTCCCAGGAGGAGCACCTATCGATGGACCATCGGCAGGGGTAGCAATTGCCACTGGTATCTATTCAGCTATTTTAGAAAAACCAGTGGATTCTAAAGTTGCAATGACAGGGGAAGTTTCCATCAGAGGCTATGTTAAACCAGTAGGTGGTATAGTGCCAAAAATTGAAGCGGCAAGACAGGCAGGGGCCACACGGGTTTACATACCAAGGGATAACTATCAGGAAATGTTAAAAGGTTTAGAGGGCATTGACGTGATACCCGTTGATAAACTAGAACAAATCCTTGAAACTTGTTTTGTGGATGAAAAATACCATCAGCTTGTATCACCAGTACTATCAGCTGTATCTATAGGACAGGGTTAACTTACCTTGTCTTTTTTTACATGATGGTATAAAATACTAATTATTAACAAATAGAAAAATTTGGGGGTGTTACCACATGGAGAAGCAACATAAAACTTTACCACTTATGCCTTTAAGAGGGATAATAGTATTCCCCAATATGATTATTCACTTAGATGTGGGTAGAGAAAAATCTGTTTCTGCCTTAAATGCAGCAATGGTTAAAGAAAGTGAGATAATTTTGGTACCTCAAAAGGATAGCAAGGTAGATGAACCAAAAAAGGAAGACCTATATAATTTTGGAACCTTAGCTGAAATTAAACAGGTATTAAAATTACCAGGGGGAACCATCAGAGTTTTAGTAGAAGGTATTAACAGAGTTAAGATTGATAAGTATACAGAAAATGATAAGTTTTACGAAGTTGAAGTGGAGGTACTTAGTGAATCTGAAGAAATGACCACGGAAATAGAAGCTTTAATGAGAAATACATTATTTCAATTTGAACAATATATAAAGTTAAGCAAAAAAATACCTGCTGATACCTTGGAAGTTGTTGAAAACATCAACGACCCAGGGAGGTTGGCAGACCTTATAACCTCTCACTTAACTTTAAAAATTGAGCAAAAACAAGAAGTTTTAGAGGCTGTGCAGCCAAAGGAAAGATTACTTAAGGTTTTAGAAATACTCACTAAAGAAATTCAAATACTAGAAATAGAAAAAACCATTACTACAAGAGTAAAAAAGCAGATGGAAAAAACCCAAAAGGAGTATTACCTCAGGGAACAAATAAAAGCCATCCAAAAAGAATTGGGTGATACTCAGAGGGAAGAAGTAGACGAATACAGAAAAAAATTAGATGCTTTGGAATTAAATGACGAAATAAAAACTAAAATTTCAAAGGAAATAGATCGCCTTGAGAGGATGGCACCCAATGCCGCAGAAGGGGCTGTTTTAAGAACATATCTTGATTGGGTCCTTGGTTTACCTTGGACCAACCAAACAAAGGATAGGTTAGACATCCAATTTGCTGAGAAAATCCTAGATGAAGATCACTATGGTCTACACAAGGTTAAGGAAAGAATACTAGAATTTTTAGCAGTTAGACAATTGAGTAAGAAAACTAAGAGTCCAATTATCTGTTTAGTTGGTCCACCAGGAGTAGGAAAGACATCTTTAGCTAAATCCATTGCAAGCTCATTGGAGAGGAAATTTGTTCGGATTTCCCTAGGTGGAGTAAGGGATGAGGCTGAAATCAGAGGTCATAGAAGGACCTATGTCGCTGCTTTGCCAGGTAGAATTATTCAAGGGATGAAAACCGCTGGCTCTTCTAACCCAGTATTTTTGTTAGATGAAATAGACAAAATGAGCATGGATTTTAGGGGTGATCCATCTGCGGCTTTGTTAGAAGTTTTAGACCCTGAGCAAAACACAACATTTAGCGATCATTTTATAGAATTGCCTTTTGATTTAAGTAACGTATTATTTATAACCACTGCAAATGCATTGCACCCAATTCCTCGTCCCCTTTTAGATAGAATGGAGACCATATATATAGAGGGCTATACCGAAGAGGAGAAGTTAGCAATAGCAAAAAAATATCTTGTACCGAAAAAAATGAGTGAACATGGTTTAGATGTAAGCCAATTTAATATATCCGATCAAGCCCTAACTAAAGTGATTAGGGAATATACCAGAGAAGCTGGGGTTAGGAATCTTGAAAGGGTATGTGCTACCCTATGTAGAAAAGGTGCCAAAGAGATAGTAAGCAATCAAGAAAATGTAAGGGTGACAGTTCAAAATCTTCATACCTTCTTAGGAGCTCCAAAATACAGATGGGGAGAAATTGAAGAAAAAGATGAAATCGGTGTAGCCACTGGACTGGCATGGACAGAAACCGGAGGAGATATCCTGGCCATAGAGGTTACAACCATGGCTGGTAACGGAAAGCTAACCCTAACAGGAAAACTAGGTGAGGTAATGCAAGAGTCAGCCAGGGCAGCTTTAAGCTTGATCCGCTCCAAATCCGAGACCTTAGGCATTGATACGGAATTCTATAAAAATAAAGATATTCATATCCATGTGCCAGAGGGTGCAATCCCAAAGGATGGTCCTTCTGCAGGTATAACCATGGCCACAGCATTACTTTCTGCCCTTTCCAACCGGGGTATAAATAGAAATGTTGCCATGACAGGTGAAATAACACTGCGAGGTAAAGTCTTACCCATTGGTGGAGTAAAAGAAAAGGTTTTAGCTGCACATAGAGCAGGTATTAAGACAGTAATATTACCAAAAGACAATAAGAAGGACATAGATGATATTCCTCAAAATGTGAGGAAAAAGATTAAAGTTAAGTTTGTTGATAGAATTGAAGAGGTATGGGAAATAGCTCTAGTGGGGGAGTAAAATGTTAATTAAAACCAGTGATTATGTAACCAGTGCAGTAAAACCTGATCAGTATCCTGAAAATGTACTACCTGAAATAGCACTGATGGGCAGATCCAATGTTGGTAAATCCTCTTTTATAAACAGGATGCTAAATAGAAAAAATTTAGCTAGAACCAGTGGGAAGCCAGGTAAGACCCAGACCCTTAATTTTTACGTATTAAATGAAGAAATGTTTTTTGTAGATGTCCCTGGTTATGGTTTTGCTAAGGTTTCTAAAAACCATCGGGAAACTTGGAAAACCATGATAGAAACATATATTCTAAATAGAGAAAATCTTAAGGGTGTAGTACAATTGATGGACTTGAGGCACTTACCTTCAAAGGAAGATAGAGAAATATTTATTTGGCTTATGGAAAACAAAATCCCTGTTATGGTGGTACTGACTAAGGCTGACAAAATACCTAAGGGTAAAATCCAAAAACATGTTAAAGACATATGCAAGGAACTACAGATTCCATCTAGTTTCCCCATTGTTTTTTCTTCTGAAACAGGACTAGGAAGAGAAGATGCATGGGAAGCAATAGAGGAACTTTTGTAGTAGACCTATAATGAACTAATGGTTAAATAGGAGAAGATAAAATTATCTATCTTCTCTTATTTTTTTCAAAGAATAATGTTTAATAATCTAAGAAACAGAGAATACTAAATATGTAATATACCAAAAATTGTATAGAAAATAATTATTGACATCGGCATCAAATTGTGATATATTATGTTATGTGCCAAGGGCATATGACTTTATTCGACACAAAAAAACATTTCAAAAAAAGTGTTGACAAGTTGGATAAAAAATGATAAGATAGTTTTTGTCGCCATGAGGCGATGAAACGACTCCTAACGGAGCTTACGCGGAAAAACCACCGCGTTTGGCTCTAACGAGTTTACACAGAAAATCACTGTGTTAGACTCTAACGAGCTTACGCGGAAAAAACACCGCGTTGGGGTTCTTTGAAAATTGAACAGCATCATGCCAGTAATAATGGTAAGAAGTTAATTCTTATTTTAATTTGAGTTTAAGTGATAGGACGCAAGTCTATAGTCAGAATTTAAGTGGACAGCAGAC
>CAYYRM010000102.1:0-9053 GCA_964474005.1 uncultured Eubacteriales bacterium | reverse complement strand
ACCGTCCACTAGGTTTTTCGCCCTCTCTCCCTTTAAAATATCAATCAAAGAGGACTCATTGATATTGCCTAGATTGATTACTCCCTCGCCATCTAAACAGCAGGGGACAACGGTTCCATCTACCAAAATCCCCACTTGATTACGAAGGGCATAGCAAAAGCCTTTACCGTCATCTTCTTTTTCATGCAATCCCGGCCACGAAAACTGGTAATCTTGATTTATAAAGATACGATCTGTTACCTTTATCCCACTTCCTGGGGTAACCTTTTCCTCTATATTATATGGTAAATCAAACTCTCTTTCTAAAATTTCTAACATCCTTCGATTTCTCTGGATTTCTAGTTTACTGCTATCTGGCTGAGATAAATTCCACAATCTCAATGAGACAATTACATCAGATTCTTTTGTTATCTCTTTAACAAAGTTGACAATACCTTTTAAATACTCTTCCCTATCAAATAAACCCACATGGTCATCACAGCTATGAAGGGAGAAGTTTATCTGCCTTAGGGCAGGTTTATCTATGAGTTTATCTTTAACACCATTTATTAAAGTCCCATTGGTTACAATATTGACTTTAAAACCTTTTTCATGGCTTAAATCTAACAATTGATCTATATTAGGATGGAGTAATGGCTCACCTTTTACATGTAAATAGATAAAGTCTGTATGGGGCTTAATCTGGTCTAATCTCTTGGAGAAATCTGTTACTGATATAAATTGTTTCTGCCTTTTAGTTGGAGGGCAGAAACTACATGTTAGATTACATACACTGGTAGTTTCTAAATAAAACTTAGTGAACCTTTTCAAGCTGACTCCTCACTTTTAATTCAATTAGAACATACATTAGTTCCATTAACTATTACAGCATATTTATCAAGAAAAGGAAACACATTTTCTTATTGAAACTTTTTCCTTTCTAAATATGTTAATAATTTAGCTAGAAAGTTCAGCTAAATACTCCAAAGACATATTGTAATATTTTTTTGATTCACTTGGATTTTGTTCAATCAAAATCTCCGCTAGTTCTTGAGAATAGTAGTATGTTTCCCATTTCATGTTCAATACAATGGCTAAATCTATGGCTGATTTATACATCTCAACACTTTTATCTACTTCTTTTTTTAAGTAATGCAATTTTGCTTCTTGAAAACTAAGTAGAGCTGATATTCTTTGATCTTTGAGCCTTTTAATTTTTACTCTGTTCTCACTTATTACCTCCTCAGCTTTACCTATATTACCCTGTGTAATTAAAATCCTCAGCAAATCCACTATATTTACACAATAGCCCCAGTGGTAATTATTTTTTTTGGCTATATTCATTGACCTTTCCAATAGCTTTATTGCCCCGGGGGTATTTCCCTCCTTATAAACTATCATACCTAAAATATTATAGATTTCTACCCACACCATATCACTTTCTATTATTCTGTTTATCAGATTAGCCTTAAGGATATGCTCCTTAGCTAAAACTGTTTTGTTAAGCAAACAGTTGATATGTGCTATTCTCACATGACAATCCAGCAAAACATCTATATTTAATTGTTCCTTACTAAATAAGGCAGCCTTTTCAAAGGCCCCTAGGGCATTTTGCAATCGTCCAAGTCTCATATATGAAGTAGCGATATTTAGTAGACATTTAGCCTTATAATTATCCGCAGTATAAGGTGTTTTGTTTGCCCATTGGACTCCTTCTTTAAAAAAATCTATAGCTAGTAAGAACTCATTTAACTCAAAGTAGGACCTACCTAAGTAAAGATATGCTTCTACTGTACTTTCATAAAAACCTAATTCTTCAAGGTGGTCAATGACTGACTTTAAAGTTTTAATACATTGTTTGTAGTCATTAAGGTAAAAGTAGCATTTACCTAAGTTTAGTAAAGAATTGGTGTGGATTACACCACCCAAATCCTCAGTTTCCTCAGTTAACTCTTTGTACTCATAAGAAGCCTCTAAGTAATTTTTCATATTGTATTGATTCAAAGCTGCAATGTACTTATTCTCAACTTCTTTATAGTAATTGTCGTTGTCCAAAAAGAATGAGATTGGCTTATTAAGTTTTTCAGCAATTAAATTTAACACATTCATAGATGGTTTTACGGTACCATTTTCTAACTGACTTATGTATCCTTTGGTAAACTTCTCGCCAGCCAATTCCTGTTGGGTAATTCCTAAGGCCTTTCTTGTAGCCCTAATCTTTTCACCTATATCCATCATAACATCCCCTCTAAAATTTACTCTCTGTTATAATATATTAAACTTATAACATATACATATTGACAAAAGTTTAATATAATTATACTATATCATTGCAGGAAATATTTATCAACTGGGAGGGTTATATGAATAAAGAATTTTTATTAACAAAAGCTGGGGGAATGATTTATAAATTCTTATTTTTCAATGGCGAATATGCAGATTACTTTTTTAACAACCTTGATAAAAATGTAATAGTTGAGCTTGAAAACTCTATATTGTTCGTGGATCGTGCAGAAGGTAATAATGAAGTCTTTTGGGCAGGCAATACCATGGAGGATGTGGTTGAAGCTTTAAATCAGTTAACAAAGGAGTTGGGTGTAGGTACTGAATTGTCCATAAGATGTGGAGAAGATAAAACCACTTCTGGACAATTACATAAGATACTTCCAGTCCTATTAAGCTCTGGGGGCAAGAAAATATATCATAATATAGGTTATAAATCCGATCACTTAGAATTTCAACACCCTGTTAATCTAGTATCATTGCCAGATGAAAATGATACTCCACCAATGTTGGATTTAGCTTATAATACCTTGGGAAAAGATAGATTCGATATGGATTTAAATGATATGAAAAGCTATCTTAATGAAAAAGATAAATGTGCCTTTGTAATTAAATTTGATAATGAACTGGCGGGATTAGTTTTAGGCTCAATCTATAATCAAGGAAGATCCGTTTTTGTCCGAGGTCTTTCCATATCAGAAACATATAGGGGAAAAGGTCTTTCCAACCAACTACTTTCGAAACTTTTCCTCTGGGGTAAGGAAAATGGAGCCCAAAATTCCATGTTATGGGTACAAGATTCTAACCATACAGCACGAAAATTGTATGAGAAGTTTGGTTACTACCCATATGGGGACGAAGAAGTTTTAGTACAATATACCCTGTGATCATCTATTGTTTAGAACGCTAAGATCATCATGATACACAAAACCTCTTGTGCACTAATTAGTGCCACAAGAGGTTTTGTCTTGCTATTCTTCGGTGTCTAACTGGTTCCTTTTAAACTTCCCTCATCTTTACACATGGCAAATTCAAAGTATCCCATGTATATAACACGCTGACATTTCCTTTTTCATCTTTAGTAAATGTATACTTGCTATCGCAATTATCACATGCAAAAATAGTCTGCTCTGCATTGCTATCTACTAATTCTAATTTAAAATTTTTCCTTTTAGCTTGCTGTATGAAAAGCCGATCTACGGTTAATTTGCCTGCTTCTTCTTTTACTTCAAATTGCCATCCTAAATGGGGAAAGTGATACTTACCAGATAACTCCTTGTATTTATTCAAATCATATGTACCCATCACTTGTGGTTTAATTTCCACTTTGGATTCTCCGTTTTGAATGATCTCCTTAATTCCCTTGAGTATTCTTCCAATTGGAGTGTTATCGTTATTACTTAGTATAATTATTGTGGTATCATCACTGAAATTGTGTTGAACTGAACATGTGTAACCATAAATATTCCCAGATATAGAAACTTCACTCACAGGTTCTCCGTTTAGAAAGCAACCATAACCAGCTGATGCTCCTAAGTACCAAATGTGCCCATATGGTGTAAGCATTTTATCATAGGATGCTTGGCTAATTATATCTCCATCTTTTAATGCCACTATCCATTTTAACAAATCCTCTGTATTTGAATACATAAAACCACTTCCATATGCCCCTGACATGTCGTAATAGTCTGCATTTACAACCCCTTCACCAGAAACGGAATATCCATAGGCCATATTAGGTATTACATCAGAATTATTACTGACCCCTGTGCTAATAAGACCCAAAGGCTTTAGAATATTCTCTAAGACATAGTGTTCAAAATCCACCCCACTTACAACTTCAACCACCTTAGACAATAAAACATAATCGGAATTACTTTTATCTACTCCATCCCCTGGCCTAAAATTTAGAGGTTTGTCATTTAACCAACTGATTATAGTATCAACATCCACCCTATTCCTAGTGCTATATTCAGGAAAATCAGTATAGTTAGGTACTCCCGATGTATGGGAAAGCAAATTATGTATTGTTAACTGATTTGCATAATTGTATTGAGGTAAATATCTATCCACAGAATCTTCCAAGCTTAATTTACCACTCTCACATAGCTGCAAAACAGCCACCGCAGTGAAGTGTTTTGTTATACTAGCTATCTTATATATGGTTTTTTCTGTATTTAGTATTTTGTATTCATGATTTGCATATCCATAGCCCTTGCTCACTAAGACCCTATCACCTTTAGCCACCAGTACCGACCCACTAAAGCGCCCTTCTAAATACCACCTATCCATAAACTCAACTAATATTTGTCCCATTTCTTTCATTTCATTCTCCCCCTAATTATCTATTGTCGATATACTCCCAATGATTTATCTCATCTTTAGTACCCATAAGGATAATTTCACCTTTTTCTAACCAATCTATGGCATGTTTTATTTCTATTTCCAGCTTGGGAAAGAAACTAGCTATAATCTCTTTTTGTTCATTTGCACTTAGCTCTTCCCAAGTTTCCACCTTATATTTGTTAGGTGGAACTTCACATGTTAGACCATACTCAAGGCCTAGTACATTAAAAAATACGTATCCATCCCAATACAAATAGTAAAAATAGCGTAGTAACCCAGGCAAGTTTTCATCAAAGGATAAAGACTTATACAACAATGACAACAATCTGTGTTTTTCCAGCTTTCCGTGATCAATATACTTCCCCATAATTTTTTTAATATCATGTCTAATATGTACACTGGCAAAGTTTAGGGAAATTAAATCAATATAGTCATCACCAGTCAAAATACCCTCTAACTCAACACTACCATAAACATACTTTTCAAATATATCAATTTCAAGATCATTGTATATTAAATCATAATAAATCAACTCAAAATCATTTAGAGCAGCTTTTCCATTATATGATTTCACCAAGGGAATACTCTCCTTATTTAATTATTAAACTGAAGACTCATTTTATATTTTGTCTAACTTAATTCGATATAACTTCATAAACACCTTTTATTTTAGATAAAGAATTAATATTGTGCTTTATGAACATTATACATCCTTTACCGTGGACAATGTTGTTCTTAAGGAGCGAATGAAGTCTTTGGTAAAGACTGTATGATAATATGGGCAAAAACAAAACCTCTTACAGGCACTAACTAGTGCCATAAGAGGTTTATTCTTTGTGTATACCCATCCTGAATAATTATTACTTCTTTTGAGCGAGAAATAAAGTGCATTGATAAGACCTTAAGATACTTCCTCCATTGTCCTCAATAATTGCAGTTAATCTTTCCTCAGCCAATCTCCTTTCATCTTCTGTTAGGGTTAAATACCCATTCCCTGTTCTTATAAAGCCTAAATATTCTTCAGTATTAGACACTTGACTCCAGGGATATTGCAAAACTTCGATGTTAGTAAAGTATTGGCAATCTTGTATCTCTCGAATATTCTTCTGGATTCTCTTTTCTAAGCTTTCCTTAGTATCGATATAAGCCAGTGGGAACTCTTCAAAAAGTTTGTGTAGCTCTAGCTCAACATTCTCACCTGTTGAATAATAGAAGTTCCAAAACAGGCCCAGATACTTTCCGGGTTTTAATGTATTATAACTTTTCTCAAAACCTATGGGCTTTGGAACCCAGTGAAATGCTTGGGCTGAAAATACAAGATCAAAATATTCAGGGACCTCGATCCAATCTTCAAACCTATTTACTATGTATTGAACCTGACCGGTGTTTTTAAACTTCTTCTCCCCTTCAAGGGCTAAGTTCTCCCCTGGTTCAATGCATGTAATATTTAAGCCTTTATTCACAAACAGCTCAGTTGCTTTTCCACTGCCGGCACCTATTTCTAAAATCTTAGACCTATGGTCCACCCCTGTCTTAGCTAAAGATCCTCCACTAACTCCTTAGGGTAGCTAGGCCTAAACTTGTCATAGTAGTTGGCAGCCTTATCAAAACTCTTACTTTGGTCCACCCAAAAATCTTCGTTCATGAGCCTTCCCCCACCCCTTTACATAGAAATGCCACCCAAACCCATTATCATTGGGTCTTTTCTATTTTGTAATGATCAACTTTACCACACTCTGTATAACCTATACCTTTATATACCTTATTGGATGTACTATTTGTAAGGTCAGTAAAAAGTACAGGGGTTAATCCTTCTTTTATTATCAAACTACTTAGTTCTGCTACTATTTTACTGGCATATCCCCTTTTCCTGTGAGCAGGTGGGGTATAAACATAGTTAATTCTTGCATGTCTTACAGACCTATGTGCAATGTTAGCCATGTTAACAATTTCTTCATTGACTTTGAGTACATAAAGGTTCTTGGAATTGATTAGCCTTTTAGCCCCTTCCAATTGACTATCCCTAGTTACTTTCTTCCCGAATCCATCATAGATAAACCCCACACAAAAATCTGCTATAACTTCTAAGTCCTCTAATGTAGGTAATGTCAATAACCCAGGAATATCTCGGGGCATTAACACATTCTCACACATAAATGATTCCATTTCCATGACTTTCTCGTTACTGCAAGTATATTTTTGAAAGAATAAATTCATAAATTCTGGTGTTCCTATAAGCTGGAAGCTATCTTGCTCAGCAAATCTCTTTTTAACTTCATTTATTATCTGGCCTATCAACTCAGAATTTGCACTTGGATGCACCCATATCCACATTGGAAAACTGTAATTGGATTGCGCTATTATGACCTTATTATCTTCTGAACGTAATAAAAAAGCTCCCTCATCATCAGCGATTCTGTGAATTAGGTTAAACTGAACTTCGTACTCAGTAAAACTTTTATTGTTTAGTACACTATCCCCTTTTAAAAACGGTAAAAACATGATTACTCCCCCTAATATTTTGATTTAATATGCCGCTAATATCGCTAATATCGCTAATCATGTCACCACCACCTTCAAAGTATTTTACAAATTATAGCATTCCTTGGGTTTTTATTCAATGTTTGAATTATTAATTTATTATATACCTCACTACATGCTGAACTGACAAATTTCTAAGAATAACATAATACCCCAATACTTTGACAAAACTTTTGTTTAAGTATTGGGGTATTATGTATATTTTTACTGCATAGGTACATCCTCAAAAATGTACTTGCGTAACTTCTCTGCTCCTTGTTCTAGGTCAAATACATAATACCAAACACCGTTAATTATCTGCCCTTTTGCAATGGAAGCTGGTGGAAACTGTACCTGTTGAATGGTTCTTATGTTGTTCATAACAGCTCTTCCACCTAAACTCAAAATCTGGTTTGATCCTAGGTTTGTGGTTGTGTAGGGTAGTACGTTATTGAGCATTTTAGGGTAGCTTGTAACTGAAACTCCAAATGTGGATCTGATAACTGCCTCCATAACATCCCTTTGTCTTCTGGCTCTTTCGAAGTCTGAATCTATCTTTCTTATCCTAGAAAAAGCTAAAGCTTGTTCCCCTGTCAAAAGGTGTGTGCCACCACCATCGATACCGGAAACTTCCCTAGCCTCCCTATCAGTAATGGTAAGCTCCACTCCACCGATTGCATCGATTATTGCTGGCATTGAAGTAAAGTTAACAGAGATATAGTGGCGAACATCTAGACCAAAGTTTTGATTGATTGTTTTAAGGGCTAATTCTGGTCCACCAAAAGCGTATGCGTGATTGATCTTATCCATCCTTCTTCCTGGTATATTCACATAAGAATCACGCATTATGGATGTGATTTTTATTTTATCATTCACTTGATCTAAGGTTAATATCATAATGCTATCACTACGTCCCACCACATCGTCTTCTGAGTCTATACCGAATATGGCAATATTGGTAATTCCACGGGTTCCAGTGCCTGGCTCTATCCCCAAAGAATCATCATCCATTGGTATTTCATCCCTCTCCATTTGCCCAAGGAGGTATAGCGCTCCCCCATAGGTTAACAACACTAAAGTGAAAATAATACCTAGGGCTATGAAGATTATTTTTTTTCGTCTTTTTGTACTTTTTGCTTTTTGGCTGCGGGCTTTATCCCCACGAGTTTGTGTACTTTGCTCTTTGCTTTTATCACTTTCCATCTCTTTCCCTCACATCTTGATATATTTTTAATTAATTATCTCCAATATGTTTACTTGTTTCTCAATTTATCATATTGTGAAATTAGTTGCAAGGGCATTAAATTAGCCCAACTGTCACTAACATATAGCATGATTTTACCCTTCATGTTAATATTAGAATTGGCAGTAAAATCTATACTGGGAGAAGGTTTTTCATGGATATAATAATTGGCTTGCTTATTACATTTTGCGTATTGATCTTTTCCATCTTAAGAGGTATCTTTATAGGCTACCCTATGTTAATAGGCTATGTCATCTTTGCCTTTATTTCTTTCAGAAGGGGATTTGACCTTAAACAAATTATGAGTATGTCTATAGCAGGTGGAAAAAAGGCTCTCATTGTAATTAAAATATTTATATTGATCGGTGCCATAACTGGTATCTGGATGGGCTCAGGAACTGTCCCGGCCATTATCTACTATGGCATAAGATATATGAGTGCTGACTTTTTCATTCTTTCTACCTTTTTAATAACCTGTGCTGTCTCTTTTCTCTTAGGTACGTCATTGGGAACAGTTAGTACAGTAGGAATAGCGTTGATACTTATTGCAAATACAGGAAATGTTAATTTGAATATAGTGGCAGGTGCAATAATGGCTGGAGCCTATTTTGGGGATAGATGCTCCCCAATGTCTTCTAGTGCCAGCTTAGTTGCAAGTCTAACCAACACTAAACTCTACACA
>CAYYRM010000101.1:0-9144 GCA_964474005.1 uncultured Eubacteriales bacterium | reverse complement strand
ATGAAAACTGGTTAAGGTTAATGGAACAAATCCCTAAGGAAAGGGATGGTCTAGGGTTTGATTTGTTATATACACCCCATTGTGTGGATGAGAAAATAGGATATCCAGGTGTTTTTCCATATACCAGAGGTATTTACCCCAACATGTACAGGGGCAGATTTTGGACCATGAGGCAATATGCAGGTTTTTCCTCAGCAAAGGAAAGCAATAAGAGATTCAAGTATCTTTTGGAAAAGGGGCAGACTGGATTAAGTATAGCCTTTGATTTACCAACTCAGCTGGGTTTAGATTCAGATGACCCATTAAGCTATGGTGAAGTGGGGAAAGTTGGGGTAGCCATTGACTCTTTAAGGGATATGGAGATTCTTTTTGATGATATTCCCTTAGATAAAATAAGCACATCCATGACCATAAACAGTACAGCTATTATTTTATTGGCCATGTATGTGGCAGTGGGTGAAAAACAGGGGGTTCCCTTAGATAAAATAAGTGGCACTATCCAAAATGATATTTTGAAGGAATATATAGCCAGGGGGACTTATGTTTTTCCCCCAGAGGCATCGGTTAGGTTAATAAATCATGTATTTTCTTATTGTAGTAAAAATCTACCTAAAATCAATACCATAAGTATAAGTGGTTACCACATAAGGGAGGCTGGGGCCAGCGCAGAGCAGGAGATTGGCTTAACTTTTTCAAATGCCATTGAATATTTAGATAACGCTAAGTCTTTAGGGCTTGATATAAATGAAGTGGCTAGGGGAATCTCCTTCTTTTTTAACTGTCACATTAATTTTTTTGAGGAAGTGGCAAAGTTTAGGGCAGCTAGAAGATTATGGGCCAAAATAATGAAAGAAAGGTATGGGGTCACAGACAAGAAGGCAATGATGCTTCGATTTCACACACAAACGGCAGGGTCAACTTTAACACAACAAAAACCCCATTACAATATAGTCCGGGTAACATTACAGGCCTTGGCAGCTGTGTTAGGTGGAACCCAAAGCTTACACACAAATTCAATGGATGAGGCTTTAAGTCTGCCGTCTAAAGAAGCAGTGGAAATAGCATTGGCCACACAACAGATAATAGCCTATGAAAGCCATAGTGGAGACACCGTCGATCCATTAGGGGGGAGTTATTTCATTGAAAAACTTACAGATGAACTTGAGGAGAAAATAACCACTGTTATTAATAAAATTCAAGATGTGGGAGGGGCTGTAAAGGCCATTGAGTTAGGAATTCCCCAGGAAATGATCGAAAATAGCAGTTATCAGTATCAACAGCAGTTGGAATCAGGGGAAAGGATAGTTGTGGGGTTAAATAAATATCAATCTGACATTGAAGAAAGTATTAATGTGGATAAAATGGAAGATGCCACCACTGAGCAAATAGAAAGCTTAACAAAACTAAAGGATAAAAGGAACTTAACTTTGGTACAAAAGGCCTTACGCAACTTAAAAACTGCCTGTATTGAAGATGAAGATCTATTTCCATATATAATAACTGCTGTTAAATGCTACTGTACCATTGGTGAAATAACAGGGATCTTAAAGGAAGTTTATGGGGAGTACACTCCCTAGAGGAGGTAGGGAAATAATGCACATAAAAGTACTGGTGGCTAAACCAGGCTTAGATGGACACGATAGGGGTGCCAAGATTGTTGCCAGGGGTCTGATGGAACGGGGGATGGAGGTTGTGTACACAGGAATAAGGCAAACACCGGAAAAAATCGTCAATACAGCCATACAAGAGGGTGTGGATGTAATTGGATTAAGCTGTTTGTCAGGTGCACATAATTACCTCTTTACTAAGGTTTTAGAGTTGTTAGAGGAAAAAAATATTATTGTCATGTGGTTGCTGGGGGGATCATTCCAAAAGAGGACATACCTAACCTAGAAAAAAGGGGAATAGCAAAGGTGTTTTTACCAGGTACCACATTGGATGAAATGTGTAAATTCATAGAGGATATGGTTTATGGTAAATAATTTAAGTTTGACTAAAACATTAAATGCCATAGAAAAAGAAGACTTAGAAGTGATGCTTACTGTTGATGAACAGGGACTCGTTCATCATAAAAGCAAGATTGTTGGAATTACTGGACCTCCTGGGGCAGGAAAGAGCACCTTACTAAATGATTTAATCAGAACCCTTTATAATGGAGGTGAAACCATTGCAGTTCTTTTGATTGACCCTTCAGACCCATATACCAAAGGAGCATTCTTAGGTGATCGCATAAGACTAAATAATCTTCCCATTAGCCCCAATATATTCGTTAGAAGTGTGGCAAGCCGGGGTTTTTTGGGAGGCGTTAGTCTTCATACGCCACTTTTCATAAAAGCCTTTATAGCCCATGGGTTTTCCTATATTTTAGTGGAAACAGTGGGAAGTGGGCAAAATGATGTGGATATCAACAGCATTGCTGATGCCACAGTATATGTAACTTCACCAGATATTGGGGATGGCATGCAAGCATTAAAGGGAGGTAGCTTTAATAATTTTGATCTATTGGTCATCAATAAGGCTGACCTTAAGGGTGCTGATAGGGCAGAAACCATCATAAAGGGAAATCACAACATAACTAGCAAGAATAAAAAGCTTCGAATTATAAAGCACCAAAGGGGTAGTGATAAATCCATGGGTGCCATCATAAGTAACTTGGAGGAAATTTTTATGAATATGCCTTTGGCAAATAGGGATAGATTTGTGGAGTATTATCAAAAAACCTTTTTGAATTACTATGCACTTCGGTATCTATTAGCTAAAAAGGCCCTGAATAATGGAGAACAGGGGAAAAATGTTATAAAAAGGATCATGAAAATTTTTGATGGATCGTAAAGGAGGGGAGCAATTTGCTAAAGGAAATTGATCATGTGGCCATAGCTGTGGAGGATTTCGATGAAATGGTGGACTTTTATAAAAATAAGTTAAACCTAGAATTAAAGAAAATAGAAATTGTGGAGGAACAGAAAATAAAGGCTGCTTTTTTTGAGATTGGAAGCACCAATATTGAGTTAATCGCACCCACCGATAAAGAAAGTACAGTTGCTAAGTTTTTAGAAAAAAGGGGTCCAGGATTCCATCACATAGCATATAAGGTAAACGATATTGAAAAAGAAATTGAGTTTTTTAAAGGCAAAGGGTTAAAAATGATAAACGATAAACCACAAAGGGGAGCCAGTGGTAAAAAAATTGCCTTTATACATCCTAAATCCACCGAAGGGGTATTAACTGAGATCTGTCAGGTGGGTGATGACAATGGAACTGAATAATAAACGGGAAGAGATAAAGCTCGGGGGCGGATCTAAAAGGATTGAGAAGCAACATAAAAAAGGGAAAATGACAGCCAGAGAGAGAATTGATTATTTATTAGACCCCAATAGCTTTATGGAGCTAAATACCTTTGTAACCCATCAAAACCCAGAACTGGGAGATTTGCCTGGGGAAGGGGTTGTAACAGGTTATGGCATGATTCATGGAAGAATTGTTTATGTGTTTGCCCAAGATTTCACTGTATCAGGGGGAGCCTTGGGTAAAATGCATGCACAAAAAATATGTAATGTAATGGATTTGGCAGCTAAAACAGGATGTCCCATTATTGGGCTCAATGATTCCGGGGGTGCTAGGATTCAAGAGGGTGTTGATTCATTACATGGTTATGGAGAGGTGTTTTACAGAAACACCATTTATTCTGGTGTTATCCCTCAGATTTCGGTAATAATGGGACCCTGCGCTGGAGGGGCAGTTTATTCACCTGCAATGACAGATTTTATACTGATGTCCCAAAATACCAGTCATATGTTTATTACAGGCCCTGAAGTAATAAAAACAGTTACAGGAGAAAAGGTGAGCTTTGACCAATTAGGTGGTGCAAATATCCATGGAGAAATAAGTGGTGTTTGTCATTTTGTACGGGAAAACGAGAAAGAAACCCTAAATGCTGTAAAAAGTCTAATAAAATATATACCTCAAAACAATCTGGAATTACCAACTAAGATGGAGTATACCCCACCAGTTAAAAGACCATCAGAAGTAATGGCTGAAGATACCCAAAAAGTTTATGATGTACTGGACCTTATAGTATCAATAATGGATGACAATAGTTTTTTAGAGGTTCATAAAAACTATGCAAAAAATGCCGTGGTGGGTTTTGCAACCCTAGAAGGCAATGTGGTTGGTGTAATTGCAAACCAACCAAAACATTTAGCAGGTTGCTTAGATATAGATTCTTCCCATAAGATTGCGCGGTTTGTTCGATTTTTGGATTCCTTTAACATTCCCATAGTAACACTGGTGGATGTCCCCGGCTATTTGCCAGGGGTTGATCAAGAGCATCAAGGGATAATACGCCACGGTGCTAAGGTGTTATTTGCCTATGCAGATGCAACGGTACCTAAGATCACCGTCGTTTGCCGAAAGGGTTATGGTGGCGCCTTTGTGGCCATGGGTAGTAAATCTTTACAGGCTGATATGGTATTTGCATGGCCAAAATCTGAGATAGCCGTTATGGGGCCAAAAGGGGCAGTAAACATACTTTACAAGGAAGAGCTTATGGGGTTATCCAAGGAAGAACAGGAAAAAAAGAGACAAGATCTAGTAAATAAATATATAGGGAAATTTGCCAACCCCTTTGTTGCAGGGTCTAAGGGAATGGTGGATGAAGTGATAATGCCCGATGAAACCAGGGATTATCTGGTAAATTCATTGAATTTGCTAAGGAAAAAACAAGTTAGCAAACCTGGTAAAAAGCATGGAAATATACCTTTATAGGTAGATAAGGTGATGCTATGTTAATACATGGAATGATGATAAGCCTTTTAGGTTTTTTGGTGGTTTGTGGTGTTCTACTTTTGTTATTACTATCAATTTCAATTTTAGCTAAGTTTAAAACAAAAGAACCTAAAACCGAGGATAATGAAGTTATGCAGATGGATTATCAAGATGAACTGATTGCAGTAATCACAGCAACTATGATTAGGGAACTGGGTCACAATCATTTTACGGTTAATAGGATTTACTGTAAGGATTATGAAACTTTGGATTTATGGAGTCTTTTTAAATGGTCACATTGTTCCCATGGGGGGAGGTAAATGAATGAAAAAATATATGGTTAAAGTTAATGGTAAGGAATATGTGGTGGAGGTTGAAGAGTTAAGGGAAGAAAAATCAATAAGTGAAAATTCTGTAACCCATAACATTACTCAAAAAAGTGAAAAAATTAAAGGAATAAAAGAAAAAATGATATTGGCACCCATGGCAGGAAACATAGTAAAAATCAATGTGTCTGAAGGGGATAAAATTGATGTTGGAGCAAAGGTGTTGGTCCTTGAGGCTATGAAAATGGAAAATGAAATCACAACTAATAAAGCAGGTGTTATAAAAAGGATTTTGGTAAAGGTTGGAGATACAGTAAAAGGAAAAGAGCCCTTATTGGAACTAGAGGATTAGGGGGAAAGGAAATGACTGATAAATTATTGGACTTTCTAAGGCAAACTGCACTTCTAAATATTACATTTAAAGAGTGTGTAATGTTAGCCATTGCCCAAACTTTAATGTATTTAGCCATTCAAAAGAAATATGAGCCATTATTATTGCTTCCCATAGCCTTTGGAATGTTTTTAACTAATTTTCCCATGAGTAATTTAATGTCAGAGGGCAATAATCCAGGATTACTGTATTTGCTTTATCAGGGGGTTAGTTTAAACATCTACCCGCCATTGATTTTTATTGGTGTGGGAGCAATGACTGACTTTGGACCCCTTCTGGCAAATCCAAAAACTTTATTATTGGGAGCTGCGGCGCAATTCGGTATTTTTATAACACTAATTGGCTCATTAGTTTTAGGATTTGACATAAAAGAGGCTGCGGCCATTGGCATAATTGGTGGTGCCGATGGACCAACGGCAATTTTTTTGACCAATGCTCTGGCACCACAACTCCTCAGCTCCATTGCCATCGCTGCTTACTCTTACATGGCCCTTGTTCCCATTATTCAGCCTCCAGTGATCAGGCTTTTAACCAATAAGGAGGAAAGAAGCATAAAGATGCAAGAACTGAGGGATGTTTCAAGGAAAGAGCGAGTAATATTTCCAATAGTGGTTACATGTTTGTGTGGCCTTATAATACCCTAATCTCTACTCCTTATAGGCTTTTTAATGTTTGTTAATCCCCTTAAGGAAAGCGGTGTTACAAATAGGTTCGCAAATACCGCAGAAAATCAACTTAACAACATAGTTGTGATTTTTTTGGGATTATCAGTGGGAGCAACTGCCACAGCAGAGGGTTTTTTGAGTTTGGCAACTATAAAAATAATCGCCCTGGGACTTGTGGCATTCACCATGGGTACTGGGTTTGGTGTACTCATGGGCAAAGTTATGTGTAAGCTTACAAAGGGGCAGATTAACCCAATCATTGGCTCTGCAGGAGTATCGGCAGTACCCATGGCTGCTAGGGTAAGTCAGCAGGTGGGTCAAGAAGAAAATCCAGAAAATTATTTATTGATGCATGCCATGGGACCCAATGTTGCAGGGGTAATTGGCTCTGCGGTGGCTGCAGGGATATTGTTGAGTTTACTAGGTTAGGCCCATGGTCTAACTTTTTTTTTGAAGGAAATTGGGATTTTGTAGAGAATAAAGGAGGTAGGGGGTATTAGTATGGAGGGGATTTATTGGCGGCACAGGGGTTAGACCATGTGGTCTAACTTTTATACTCAATGAATCAGAGATTGAATAAAACAAAATCAAATAATGCTTAATAATAATAGTAACAATGAATAAATAGTGTCTGAATTTTGTACATGTCGAATAATAACACAGAGGGCTAAAAACCATTGTTACAGTTTAAAACTTTTATAATCTGTCCAATATCTCGGACAGATTATTCCTTTAATATACTAAGAATTGTATAAGAAGTGCTTTCTTGTGGGATTTTTAACAATGGCACGGTTCTTGCAATAAATAAGCCATATAATATTAGGAGGGATTTTATGAACTTCGAAAGCATCATTTACAAAAAAGAAGGAAATGTGGGTATTATCTCCATAAATAGACCTAAAGCTTTAAATGCCCTTAATTCCAACGTACTTACTGAATTAAATCAATGTGTTGATCTTGTTCAAGCTGATAAGGATGTATATGTATTAATCTTGACAGGTGAGGGTAAGGCATTTGTTGCTGGGGCAGATATAGCTGAAATGAGCAATAAGACCCCAGAAGAAGCTAAAACCTTTGCAAAACTAGGTATGGATTTATTTAGAAAAATTGAAGAATTAAAAATTCCTACCATTGGTCTAATAAATGGTTTTGCCCTAGGTGGTGGATGTGAGCTTGCCATGTCATGTGACATAAGATTTGCTTCAGAAAAGGCTAAATTCGGTCAACCTGAAGTGGGCTTGGGAATTACCCCAGGTTTTGGTGGTACCCAAAGGCTCCCAAGGCTTGTGGGACTAGCAAAGGCAAAGGAGTTAATTTTCACCGGTGACATGATAGATGCCCAAGAAGCTCTAAGGATAGGACTTGTGAATAAGGTTACTACCGTTGAAGAACTAATGAACGAAGGTCTTGCTTTAGCTGAAAAGATCGCTTCAAAGGGACAAATCGCTGTAAGATACTCTAAAGAAGCTATAAATACAGGTATGCAGACAGATATAGATACTGCCATGGATATAGAAGCTAATTTATTTGGATTATGTTTTGCAAACCCAGATCAAAAAGAGGGTATGAATGCATTTTTAGAAAAGAGAAATCCAGAGTTTAAAAATTAACATAAGGGAGGATTACTATGAAAATCAGTGTTTTAGGAGCAGGAACCATGGGTGCTGGTATCGCCCAAGTTTTAGCACAAGCAGGTCATGAGGTAATTTTAAGGGATTTAAAAGATGATTTTGTCCAAAAGGGTATCAACACCATCGCAAAAAACCTTGATAGACTAGTTCAAAAAGAAAAGATCTCAGAGGAACAAAAGGCCGCTATTTTAGAGAAAGTAACTGGCACCACAGACATCTCTCTTTTAGGTGATGTGGATTTAGTTATCGAAGCAGCCATTGAAAACATGGATATCAAAAAGAAAATATTTGCAGAGCTAGATGGAGTTTGTAAGGCAGAAACTATTTTTGCAACCAACACCTCCTCGCTTTCCATAACTGAAATAGCTGCAGCTACTAACAGACCAGAAAAGGTAATAGGTATGCACTTTTTCAATCCAGTACCTGTTATGAAATTAGTAGAAATAATTAAAGGGATTGCTACATCAGAAGAAACTAAAACAACTATAATTGATTTAACCAAAGAAATTGGTAAAACACCAGTGGAAGTTGAAGAAGCCCCAGGCTTTGTTGTTAATAGAATACTTATCCCAATGATAAATGAAGCTGTTGGTGTATTGGCAGATGGAGTTGCAAAGGCTGAAGATATTGATGCTGCAATGCAATTAGGTGCAAATCACCCAATTGGACCATTGGCTTTGGCTGACTTAATCGGTACAGATGTTTGTCTAGCTGTTATGGAAGTACTATACAATGAGTATGGTGATAGCAAATACAGACCACACCCATTATTAAGAAAAATGGTTCGTGGTGGAATTCTTGGAAGAAAAACTAAAAAAGGTTTCTATACTTACTAAGAGTAAAGGGAGGTCAGTATATGAGAGAAGTTGTAATAGTAGGTGCTGCTAGGACTCCTGTGGGAAACTTTGGAGGTTCACTATCTGAAGTATCTGCAGTTCAGTTAGGTGTTGTTGCAGCAAAAGCTGCATTGGAGAGAGCAGGTATTGCTCCTGAAGAAGTAAACGACGTTATCATTGGTAACATATTATCCACAGGCTTAGGTCAAAACCCTGCAAGACAGGTGGCTATACATGCAGGTATTCCTGAAACAACCCCTGCCATGACCATTAACAAATTATGTGGATCAGGTTTAAGGGCTGTATCAATGGCTGCTCAGTTCATCGCTTTAGGTGATGCTGATGTTATTTTAGCTGGTGGAATTGAAAGCATGACTAACGCACCATATTTCTTACCTAAGGCTAGATGGGGACAGAAAATGGGTGACGGAAAAATTGTTGATTCAATGATCCATGACGCATTAACAGATATATTCCATGATATCCACATGGGTATAACTGCTGAAAATATCGCAAAACAATGGAATATTT
>CAYYRM010000100.1:0-9155 GCA_964474005.1 uncultured Eubacteriales bacterium | reverse complement strand
TGATGGGGAAATTTACAGTATTTTGATGGCAGAAATGGAAAAAGAAATCGCAAACTATTTAAATACACAATAAACCATACACTGCAAGATGATACGCTAGGAGTTGTATAAAGAAAAAATGTTAACAAATTTTGACAAATTAAAGTATGAGTAATATAATGATGTAAAATGACTACTTTTACTGTATTAAGTTTGATTATTTAAGTTTTATTAAATGGGGGGGAGAATATGATTAAAAACAAAAAAATTATAGTATCAGAATTAATTTTTTTGCTTGTTTTATTTGGGGTTTATTCATTTAACTACTCAAGGGCTATGGAAAAATCATCTATTTATAAATGGGACAACGAGTTACTTGTGGAAAGATTCTTTGATGAAGGGACTGATTCACAGGACTTTCATCAATTCCTTGAAATGGAAATCATTGTTGAGAAATATAACTTTAAAGTTCCACCTATAGAAAACTTTTTAGATAATATAGTCAATACACAAACAGGTAGTAACATGACCCTAGGTGAGCTTATGAATGAACTAACTAGTTTTACTATTAAAATTGATTTTTCCGAACATTTTTACCGAAATGTATATCATACTGGAAGGTTTGTTTGGGAAAGTTATGACCAAGGATTTTGGCGTGTTTCTTTATCTATTGACGGAGAATATATTAGTGGTGATATTGAAGCTGCAGGTTTAGAGTTAACAAAAAATGTAATAGATACCAGTATAGAAAATCATGGTATAGAAGATGTGGAAAAAGGTTTGTTTCCGAAATCCATAATTTTTAATACATCGAATCTTTCCAAAGAACCAAAATAATTATAATTTTTATAGGGAAACCCTTGGTTACAAGGGTTTTTGTTTTTTCTTTTGTGGCAAAACAAAAAAAGTCACCTTAGTGACTTTTTTGCTATAGCAAGCTTACTTACCAAACTTCATTTCATATATCTTTTGAAGGGCATTTATTTGCTCTTTTTTTGCTTCTGGTGATCTTGCAAACATATAATAGCTTACAATTCTATATCCAAATTTTATAAGAATCATCTCCCAGATATAGTTGTTATTTATCAATGAGGTATCCATATATTCCGAAATGCCCTTATAATAAGCAGGAACCAGTTTGCCATAGTATTCAAGCAAATAATCAGTATCTGTCTCATCTATGATTAAGCTAGCGATATCTTCACCCATATAACCCCATCCAGCTGTGTCCCAGTCTAAAAGGATACTTTTACCATCCGAAAAGAAAATATTTTCCAGCCAAAAGTCCCTATGACATAGCACCACAGGGAGTTTAGCTATATTTTCAAATATTGCTTCTGAATTATTATCCATATCAATAAGCATCTGACATAGATGTTCTGGTATTTCACAGCCTTCAGTACGAATGTATTTATACTCCACCGTTTGATTATTCCACTGACTATAATCATTTTTCATGAAATCAGTTTTGCCTAAATTAGATATGTTACTAAGTGATGGGGGATTTTCCCTAAATAATCTACCTTGAAAACGTCCAATTTCCAACGCTGTATGTTCTAGGATTTCAACTGTAAGGTCATTGCTGGATACCCCTTCGATATATTCCATCCAGATTTGGGTTTCATGGTCACTAATCTCTGCATGATAGCAATGGGGCCAACGGAGTAAATCAGAAAAAACCGCATTTAATCCTGAAACATAAAGGTCATATTCCCTCCGCCATGACAAGACATCTCCGAATCGCTCCCACTTCTTTTGAATCTTCAACACCAACTTGTAGGGTATTTTTTCTCCATCTATGGTTCCTGCTATTCCTTTAATTAGTTTTACATCTCCCACGTCACCACCATGAAGCTCTTCTGTTTCGTAATCTATTTGGGATATTTCTTTACCTAAATAATTGGATAATACAAACTTTATTTTTTCTATCATTTTCTATTCTCCTTTTAGTATACTTACTTTTAGAATACACCTTTAAAACATTCTGCTTTTTACCTGTATCTGTGTACACATCTAATCAGTCCTTTCAGAATTGTAACTAAAAATGGACGCAAAAATGCCCGCAAATAGTAGCCTATTTCAAGCTGCTATTTGTGGGCATAAAAGTCTTAGGCATAAAAGTCTTAAAGGTCCTTATAAGAATGATGAACCCCTACTATCTTTAACATACGCCGATGCTCCCTACAATTAAAGAAAACGATCCATGGTCATTTTCTACACTATATGCAGATATTCACAGGTTACTTTATTGCGCAACAAAATAAAGAGGTCATGCACCCCTAAGCATTAAATTGCGCCCATATTCAGTTTTAAGGAGTGATCACCATATAAATCGCCATAATTAAACATCTCCCTTCACTGTAAAAATAACCCTATGGGTACCTTTAGTTTAAAAGAAATAGGACCCTTTGTCAACGAATTTGAAAAATTTGTTATACTTTTTAGAAATTTTCTCTAGCTCAAAATTTCACTTACACTGATATTTTTAACAAACTAAACAAACCCCAAACCCTAACTTAAGTTAGGTCACTGACACCTCTTAAATTGATATTATAACTGTGTAGTAGTTACTCAATTTAAAAAAGAGAGGTGTTTTTTCTGAATGTAGTGGATTAATAGCCTATTTAAGTATTACGGTAAATTTAGGGCATTAAATGGAATCGATCTTCAGCTGCCTCATAACAAAAAGTAAGTAAAAAATTTTTTTATAAAATCTAAATATTCTACATAGAGTCTATTCTCCTCTATAATTTAGGGAAACAAATTAACAATACTTAATTTGGGTAGCAAATTAATGGAAAACAATATATTATAAAAATATCTTTAATAAATAGGGGGATCTTAAATGAGTACAAATGGATTAAGTACAAAGGTAAGTGAAGGTATGTTAAACCACAACCTTAAAACAACATCGATACTTATGATAATAATTTCCATTCTTACATTAATAACCTCTATAGTAGGGGTATTCTATGATAAGATTTACTTAGATTTAATGGAAGAAGGGTATTTAACAAGTTTTGCAGTGGCTGGATCAGTGAACCAAGACATTTTATCAATTATTTGCGGTTTTGGATTATTGGCAATGGCTTTAATGCTATTAAAAAACAGTAGTTATAAACTATTAATTACTGCAATGGGATTATTGGGTTACATCTTTTACGGATATGGGGTATATACATTTGGAATAATGCTAACACCGTTTTACCTAATGTACATTATTATCTTTGCACTATCAATCTATTGTTTCGCATTTGGTTTTCTAAGTATCGACGCCAAAAAAATAGCAGATAAGATAAAATTAAGTACAGGCTTAGGTAAATCAATTGGTATTTTCTTTGTTATAATGGCCACAGTATTATCTATTAAGTGGATAGTAGACATACTGACCAAATCTTTAAGTGAAACACAACCTGAACTGTATCTAATTGCGGCCATGGATTTAACATTTGCTCTGCCTGTCATTTGTTTTGCAGGGATAATGTTATTAAGAAGAAAACTATACGGAATCCTCTTATCTGGAATAGCATTGATTAAAATATTTACCCTATGCTTATCTGTGGCAATTGGAACCTTCATAGCCCCCCGTTATGATCTAGCAGCTGACTACGGCACATTTTACTTCTTCTCTTTGCTAACAGCAATTAGCTTAACTTTTATGATTCTTTATTTAAGGGAAATATAAACTTCACAGGGTATGTAATACCAGAGGGTTATGGGCTGGAAAAATACTTATCTTGTTAAGTGGAAGTAACTCCGTTATAAAATAACTTCTATTTTAATTTCAATATAAAGCTTGACTTTTGTTTTTAAAAAGTATATAATATATTTCTGTCAGGCAAATATGCGCGGGTGTAGCTCAGTGGTAGAGCTCTAGCCTTCCAAGCTAGCTATGTGGGTTCGATTCCCATCACCCGCTCCAAAAAAATTAAGGCGCTAAATAAGGCAACTGACTTACCAAGTATAAAAGCGGCGGCGTAGCTCAGTTGGCTAGAGCATACGGTTCATACCCGTAGTGTCCGGGGTTCAAATCCCTGCGCCGCCACCAAACTTTCAATTAACATCCATAGGGATGTTTTTTTATTATATTTTTTTCTTTTTAATTTACCACTTTTTTGGTAAAATATAGCTTATAAGCATTTAAGGGAGGAAGTCCATGAAAAAAATTGAGATATTTACAGACGGAGCTTGTTCTGGTAACCCTGGCCCAGGCGGATATGGAGTAATATTAAAATACCAAGATAAAGAAAAGGAAATCTCAGAAGGATATAAGCTTACAACCAATAATAGAATGGAATTATTAGCTGTAATAATTGGCCTTGAAACCCTCAAAGAACCATGTGATGTAACCATATATTCAGACTCAAAATACATAGTAGATGCCATAAACCAAAAATGGGTGTACAAGTGGCAAATGAATGGTTGGATGCGAAACAAAAAAGAAAAAGCCTTAAACTCCGACTTGTGGAAAAGGCTTTTAGAAGTATTGAAAAAACATAAAACTGATTTTAAATGGGTAAAAGGTCATGCGGGTCATAAGGAAAATGAACGTTGTGACTTTTTAGCCACTGAAGCAATCAAAAATCATAAGCTATTAGATGACGTGGAATTTACAAAGATGAATAAAGAAGAGGGAACCCTTTTTTAGATTCCCAACTTTGATTCAAATTCCTCTACCATACTGGTATATTTCTGTATAGCTGCGATGCTACTATCCCTGTTTTCATATTCTTTAACCATATCATTAAAGTTATCTAAGGTTTCAGGTTTGAGATGTTTTTCTGCGAATCTAAATAGTGCATTATCTTCTTTATCTATATGACGATGTAAAAGGTCTGTATAACTAATGGCATTGGCGATAATGTCAAGCCTAGCATCATCATCACCATCTTCATGCCTGTTAAGGGCTTCTTCTAGGGTTCTAATAAACAATCTACCAAGATCATGCTCAGCATACATGCCACTTAAGGGAGCTTCAACAGCCTCTTTACCTAACTCCTTTGTCATAATGTCAAATAAATATTCTTCCTCTTTACCATGGTGATGTTTGTCAGCAAAATTTCTAACAAAATCTATGCAATCCCTAAACATATCATAATCCACTTCATCATTGTTGAGGACATCCAAACAAGCAGCCCTGATAACCCTAAGCATTCTTTTGATAACTTTATGTTCATCAATCATTAGTTCTATACCATTCATAATAAAAACCTCCTATACTTTTACCTTTATTATATACTAATCTTTACCATCCTATTATGATTTAAATCACACAAAGATACTAAATTATGTCACAACCCAACACCCATAAAAAAAAGTCTTTTTAACAGTGGTATCTGTGAAAGTCTTTAACAGTGGTATCCGTGTTCCCCCAAATAAAAGCAAATAAAGATGAGAAATTTATGAAGATAAGCCACAGCCAAGGCCAGGATAAAAGAAAAAGAAAACTAATCTAGAAAAATAAATCGATTTACCAATATAAATACCAATAGGAAACCCCACCAACCCATAAAAAGTCTTTTAAACAGTGGTATCTGTGAAAGTCTTTAACAGTGGTATCCGTGTTCCAAAAACTAAGAATCTATCCCTCTAAACGATTTTCCCCCAATTTTTGGATATAATATACACTATCAAAAAGGAGGATAAAAAATGGACTACTTAGAGAAAACCCTTGAAAGTTACGAGCAATATGTCAACCCTGCCATGGCTAGGCTATTTAGATTTATGGGTTTAGCCACCATTGAAGAAAAAGCCGAAGGAATATATATAGTAGACAATAACGGAAAAAAATACATCGACTGTATTGGGGGTTATGGCTCCGTAAACCTTGGTCATAGTAACAAGGAGGTTGTGGAGGCCTGTAAGGACCAACTGGATAGAATGCCCCTATCATCCAAAGTACTAATCAATGGTAAAATGGCTAAGCTATGTGAACAGCTAGCAGAAATAACCCCCGAAGGGCTACAATATTCCTTCATATGTAACAGTGGTACAGAAGCTGTGGAAGGAGCCTTAAAACTTGCCAAAATAGCCACAGGGAAACCTGAAATTATCGCCACAAAGGGTGGTTTCCACGGAAAATCCCTAGGGGCTTTAAGTGCCACAGGGAGAGAATTATTCAAAACCCCATTTGAACCATTATTACCTGGATTTAAGCATGTACCCTTTGGGGACATAAAAGCCATGGAAGAGGCAATTACCCAAGATACCGCTGCAGTTATTATAGAAATAATTCAAGGTGAAGGAGGAGTAATCCTCCCTCCAGATGACTATATCCCAAAACTTAGAGAGCTTTGTACCCAAAGGGATGTCCTTCTAATAGTAGATGAAGTGCAAACTGGAATGGGTAGAACAGGTAAAATGTTTGCCTGTGAACACTATGACTTAAAGCCAGATATCATGTGCTTAGCAAAGGCACTAGGTGGAGGAGTAATGCCCATAGGAGCATTTATTTCCACGGAAAAACTCTGGGAAAAATTTATCGAAGCACCTCTATTACATACATCAACCTTTGGTGGAAATCCCTTGGCATGCGCTGCTGCCATAAAAACCATAGAAATAATGAAAAGGGACAATCTAGCAGAAAAAACCGCAGAAAATGGTCAATACTTTATAGAACACTTAAATACCCTTAAAGACAAATACCCCACAGTGATAAAAGAGGTAAGGGGAAAAGGTTTACTAATCGGTTTGGAGTTCACAAAAGAAGGGGTTGGAGGTATGCTAATGTCTGAGGTTATAGACCGAGGACTTCTGGTTGCATACACATTAAATAATGAAAAGATAATTCGTATCGAGCCCCCTCTAATTATTACTAAAGGTGAAATAGATAAGGTAATAAGTATTCTAGACGAATCCTTTGGCACCATTGCCATGTTTGTGGAAGAACTATAAAGGAGTGATTTTATGCCATTAGTGGAAACCAGTATAAATATAGAAGGTACCAAAGATGCAATATATCCTATCGTGAAAGACATGGAAGGCTACTCGAAATTTATGGAAAGTGTAAACTCCATAAAGGTTTTAGAAAGGGAAGGAAACACCACATTAACTGAATGGAAAACGGAGCTAAAGGGTAAACCGTTCAACTGGGTGGAAAA
This sequence comes from uncultured Eubacteriales bacterium, assembly GCA_964474005.1. Lineage (GTDB taxonomy): Bacteria > Bacillota > Proteinivoracia > Proteinivoracales > Proteinivoracaceae > Alkalicella. The sequence goes on along the minus strand of CAYYRM010000100.1, from coordinate 2,076 downwards.
GGATATCTTTGATGATGAGAATTACACCATAGAGTATAAGCTTGTTTCAGGGGATTTAAAAAAATTCGAAGGCCAATGGACATTAAATGAAGTTGACGATGAAGTGGAAGTAAGGCTAACTGTGGACTTTGAATTTGGTGTACCCATGATAGCATCTTTGCTAAACCCAATAGCAAAGCTAATAATTAAACAAAACTGTGACTCCATGTTATCTGCCATAAAAAAGCAAGTGGAACAAGGGTAAATATACACCCCCATTGAATATATTTGTGATAAAGGTCTAAAATACTCTCGTAAGGAGGAGATATTATGGAACAAACATTTGTAATGATAAAACCCGATGGAGTACAGAGAGGCTTGATAGGTGAAATCATCAAAAGATTCGAAACCAAAGGATTTATAATAACAGAGCTACGGATGTTAAAAATTAAGCCTGACATGGCAGCTGAACACTACAAAGAGCATGTTGAAAAACCATTTTACAATGACCTTATAAACTTCATAACTTCAGGGCCAGTGGTGGCAATGGTTATGGAGGGAGAAGATTGTGTAAGTCAGGTTAGGACCATAGTGGGAAGCACCGATCCCCAAAAAGCAACCCCAGGGTCCATAAGGGCAGATTATGCCACAACGGTAAGATACAATGTAATCCACGCCTCAGACTCCCTAGAAAGTGCCACAAGGGAGATAGGCCTATTCTTTAATAAGTAGCTCAAAAACTTTATTCGAAAAACAATCATCTTATTTAGAACTGCAAACCCCATCATCCTAACGTACTATCTATAAGCTAGGGTGATGGGTTTTTTTTTAAACAGTGTTGTCTGTGAAAGTCCTTACTGTGGTATTCGTGTTCCCAAAAAATCAAAAAAGTACTAACTCTAGTTCCCATAAAAATTAAGTATTTACAGCATCCACATATTTTCGAAAATAAAGAAGGAATTTTGTCGTAAAAGATAGAATTATACTAATCAAACAATATGTAATTTACAGGGGGATGCATAATGCTTACTGACCAAAACTACTATAAATTCTTGGAACAAATCTTTAACAAAACAGGACTTAATCTAAACTATTATAAAGAAAAGCAAATGAAAAGAAGGATAGATACCCTAATCCAAAAATACAGTAAGAATACATATGATGAATATTATGCTTTTATTAACACAAAATCTGAGGTATTCGAAGAATTTATGGATAAGGTCACAATAAACGTATCTGAATTTTTTAGAAATCCTGAAAGATGGGAAATACTGAAAACTGAAATAGTTCCCATGTTGAGACAACATAACAAAGGAAAAATGAAAATCTGGAGCGCTGCATGCTCCACAGGGCAAGAACCATATTCACTTTCTATGCTATTTACTGAGCTGGGAATAGACCATGAAATACTGGCAACAGATCTGGACAAAAAAGTATTAAACAAAGCAAAGGCAGGGGTTTATGAGTTAAAAGAGCTAGCAGGAATACCAATCCAACATCATACTCAGTTAGTAAAAGCAAAAGAAACCTTCACCATATCCGATACCATTAAAAGAAACATAACATTTAAAGAGCATAATCTACTAACAAGTCAATTTCCTGACGGATTTGACCTTATTGTATGTAGGAATGTGATGATCTACTTCAAAGAAGAAATAAAGGGACAGATATATCAAAACTTTAACAATTCCCTAAGACCAAATGGGGTTTTATTCGTAGGAAGCACCGAACAAATCTTCTTCCCAGTAAAACTAGGCTTCAAATCCAACCAAACATTCTTCTACCAAAAAATCCAGTGAGAAATCACTGGATTTTTATTTGAATAAAACCCTTAACACTGTTAAGAAAGCCTAAAAATAGGTCCCACAGGAACAGAACAGTGTTGCCTTTTGACAATTAAGTAAGCCCACGGCAATTTATATAAATATATAAAAGCTGTTCTATTTCAGTGGGAGAAACAAAAAGAGCAAATTTGAAACAGTGTCAAAGGTCTTAAAAGATACAAAAAAGACTTCGTACTATACGAAGTCTCTAATTTAAAAGATGGTGAGCCATCCGCGACTCGAACGCGGGACACCCTGATTAAAAGTCAGGTGC
>CAYYRM010000099.1:0-9170 GCA_964474005.1 uncultured Eubacteriales bacterium | reverse complement strand
TCTGAAGCTTAGTAAACTAAAAACGAGGCATTTAGCCTCGTTTTTAGTTTTATCCTAATAACTATTATGCATTCAAGATCATTTTATCAAGGGCAGTGAAACGGTAAAGGTTGCACCAGGACCATTTTTATTATTTTCCGCCTTGATTTCACCACCCATTTGAGTAACCATGCTTTTAGCAATGGCAAGACCTAGACCACTTCCTGAGCAGGTGGTACGTGCTTTTTCAACTTTATAGAACTTATCAAAGACAAAGGGGATTTCGTCTTCAGGGATACCCACACCATCATCAATTATGGAGAAATAAACTGAGTCATTGGAAGTGCTACACTGAATAACCACAGTGTTGTTACAGTATTTAAAAGCATTGAAGACAATATTGTTAAGGGTTTGTTCCAGCCTTTTAGCATCTGCATCGATGATGGCAAAATCTATATTTATAAATTGCTTTACAAGGTTAATATTTTGCCAACCAGCTTCTTCCTTTAAGTCCACATAAAGCCCCTGGATAAATGTTTTAACATGTACCCTTTCAATATTAAAGTCAAATTGTCCTAAATCCAGTTTTGATAATTGAAACAAATCATCAATAAGTCTATTTAAGCTCTCCACTTTATTTTGGATAATGGCTAAATATTGTCTGAATTTTTGAGGGTCTGAGGCAATTCCATCTTGTAATGCTTCAACATACCCTTGAATGGAAGTCATGGGTGTCCTAAGGTCATGGGAAATTGCTGCTAATAATTGCTTTTTAGTGTCCATGACAGCTATCTCCCGTTCTTTGTAGTCCTTTAGCTTGTCCTTCATAGTTTGAAATGCATTACATAAGGCACCAAGTTCATCATTGGCAGTATAGGTTATGTCAAAATTAAAGTCATTTCTAGATATCTTACTTGTTGCTAAATAAAGCTCTTTTAATGGCTTTGTAACCCTTCTTGATATTAAGAAAACCGACAGACACACATGACTAAAAACACTTAAAAATCCAACCAATAGCGTGAAAACCACAAGCTTAAACAATTTTGTTAGAAAATCCGGTGGAGGAGGGTAGGTATACAGCTTTATCCCCATAATTTCTCCATGGATTCTCACGTATTCTCCAATGGTATAGCTTAATAAATCATTACTTTGATCATGGTTTCCCCCATCTAGTCCAGGGACGATTTGGGTAAACATTTTAAACTGATCAGGGAGTTCTTTATTGGTTGAATCATAAATTAGCGAACCATTTGTATCAAGGATTCGCAATTCAATGGGTTTATCTAATATAATATATTTAAGGCCAGCATCAAATCTTTGGTAGTCATCTTTAATAATATCCCAATTTTCACGTATATAAGAGTTAATCTCTGAAGTTGTTTCATAGTTTAAGGAAAAACTATCAGAGTCATCTTTAAAAAGATGAAAACCGTAGCCAATAAGAAAGGTAACAGTTATGGTTATGGGCACAATAATGGCAGAAATAAAGGAAATTATTACACGGGTTTTAAATTTAATATTGGGCATGATTAAACCTCAAATTTATAGCCAACACCCCATACAGTCTTGATGTATTGAGGATCTGCAGGGTCTTTTTCGATTTTTTGCCTCAATCTTTTGATATGGACAGTAACAGTTGTGGCCTCACCTAAGCTATCATAACCCCAAATTTGTTCATAAAGCTGATCCCTTGAAAAAACTTGCCTTGGATTAAGGGCTAAAAATTTCAGTAATTCAAACTCTTTGGTGGGTAGGTTAACTATCTCACCATTGATAGTAAGATTATATCCAGCTATATCTAACACAAGGTCACCAAATGATATTACAGATTTACCAGTGGCTTACTCTTCAGATACAATGGTTCTCCTTAATAAAGCTTTCACCCTAGCCACTAAAATAGAGGGGCTAAAGGGCTTTGTCAAGTAATCATCAGCTCCTAAACCAAGGCCTAGTACCGTATCCACATCTTCATGTTTAGCACTTACTATTAAGATGGGCAAAGTGTTGTCAAATTTCCTGATTTCACGGCATATATCGAAACCATTTAATTTTGGGAGCATAATATCAAGTATAAGGAGGTCAGGCATAAAGCTATGGACCTTTTGCAGACCTGTGGCTCCATCTTGTGCCAATTCGACGGTAAATCCTTCTATGGTTAAATAATCTTGTATTAAAGTGGCTATTTCCCTCTCATGCTCAATGATGAGAATTTTTTTATTCATATGATTTCCTCCTTAAACTTTAATTAAAAAGCTTGTATTAAGGATATATTCAACATAATTTACAATAATCCTGCATAGGGTTTAAGAAATTAGTACTGTACAGTTTAGTTTTTTTATTGTATAATGACATATGTTTTGCAAAAGATACTTATCTAATAAAGTCACATAAGGAGTGTGAAAAATGTTTAAGCTTATTGCCATAGACATAGATGGAACACTTATCGACAGACAAGGTAAAATACCAGCTATAAACAAAAAAACAATTAAAATTGCCCAAGCACAAGGATATCTTGTGGCATTAAATACAGGGAGGAGCTTTCATTCTGCCAAAAAATATGCAGATGAGCTGAACCTAAGTTTACCAATAGTTGCAGCCAATGGGACCCTCATACGGGACCCCAAAACCTTAGAAGTATACTCAAACTTAAACTTTGATAAAAAAACCAAAACTGCCATCGCACACTTTTTAGACTCTCAAAAAGGTATCTATTGTCAGGCATATCATTTAGATGGTATCGTTACATCAGGTGTAGGGCTATTGGGTCTTGTGAAGTTTTCCAGTTCCTTGGGGAAACTGTCCTTTAAGAAAATTAAGGAAATGTATAATGAATATAAAATATGTAATATTAAAAAACATAGAGCCCTTGAAAAAGAGGTTCCAAAACTAGATATTCATAAGTTCTTTGTGGCATGCAAAAAAGAAGATGCACAAAGGCTAGAAGAAAAATTAAAGGATTATAATTGCATAGTTGAAAACCATTATGAGGGACAAAATGGATACCTAGAAATCATACCTAAAGGTGCATCTAAGGGTGAGGGTCTAAAATTTGTTGCCCAAATGTATAACGTTTCTTTAGAGGAAACCATAGCCATTGGTGATAGTGCCAATGATGTGTCTATGTTTAAGGTGGCAGGTTTCCCTGTTGCCATGTGTAATGGTACAGAATACGCTAAAAAACATGCTAAGCATATCACCTTCAGCAATAATGATAATGGAGTTGCAGCGGTTATAAAAGAATTTATGTTAACACCCGTTAAAGATTTTAAATTTATTCAAAAAACAGGAACAAATAATTAAACCAGCGAAAGCTGGTTTTTTTTTGGAAGTTTATGAAAAATTTCTTAATTTTCATAAAGCGGTATTCAACCTTCCTGTTATCTTTGGTATTATAACCTTAGGCGATTAAAAGGGAGGTTAAATATTATGGGTTTTGTTAAAGTTGAAGAGTTGAAAAAAAGCTATGGTGAACATAATGCAGTGGACGGTATAAATTTTGAAATAGCATTGGGTGAGAGTTTTGGTCTTTTAGGTCCCAATGGTGCAGGTAAGACCACAACCATATCCATGTTAGCCACATTGCTTAAACCAAGTGATGGAGATATTATAATTGATGGTATAAGTGTTACAAAAGACCCCAAGGGAGTGAAGAATATTTTGGGCTACGTACCCCAAGACATAGCCCTTTACCCCACATTAAACGCTAAAGAAAATCTCTACTTTTGGGGTAGGATGTATGGGTTAAAGGGTAGTTACCTCAAACAAAGGGTAAAAGAGGTTCTGGATTTAGTGGGTCTAGCGGATAGATCACAAGATAAAATCAACACTTATTCAGGTGGTATGAAAAGAAGAATTAATATTGCTGTGGGATTATTACATAAACCTAAACTGCTTCTAATGGATGAGCCAACTGTCGGAGTTGATCCCCAGTCTAGAAATAATATCTTAGAGACAGTAAAGGAACTTAGTAATGAAGGGATGACCATAATTTACACCAGTCATTACATGGAAGAAGTCGAGTTTCTGTGTAAAAAAGTAGCCATTATGGATAAGGGTAAAATCAAAGGGTTGGGGACAGTTGATGAACTGAAGAAAATCGTTGGAAACAAGGATGTAATAAAGATTGAGTCTCAAAGGGAATTTGAAATAAACGCCACCCAAGAGCTAACAAAGCTTTACCCCCTTGGGGAAATTCATGAAAGGGAATTTTCAGTTATGGTGGAAAATAGTAGTCAGGAACTGGCAAAGATTCTTACACAGGTACAGGGTTTAGGGATAGATGTGGTTTCTGTGGATGTTCAAAAGCCAAACTTAGAAAAGGTTTTTCTGCACTTAACTGGAAAATCCTTAAGGGATTAGGGGTGATATAAATGCGAGCTATATTCATTGGTATCAAAGATATCATAATGCTTATTCGAGATAAAAAAGCACTTTTTACCATAATAATTACACCTTTAATACTGACATTTGTTCTAGGAACAGCACTGGGCTCCATGTGGGGGAGTGGTGGTACAACTCAACTAGGTAAAGTTTTAGTAGTTAACAATGACCCAACTGGGGAATTGTCAAAGATACTCATAGAAGAGGTATATGGCTCTGAAGAATTTTCCACCAGATTTACTGTGGAGCTCATAGAAGATATGGAATCTGCCAAGGAGCAAGTCAAAAAAGGAAATTCCCAAGCCCTAGTTATTATACCAAAGGATTTTTCCATGGATCTAATGGAAGGAAAAAACTCAAATATTGGGATTTTCGGGGACTCAGGCAATGCATTTATAGCCCCCATAGTATTAAACGTCACTGAGATGTTTGTGGATGAGGTATCCATGAGATTAGTTGCACTTGAGGTATCAAAGGGCTTTATATTGGAGTACGGTGAGTTCTCAGAAATAATTGATCAATTATTCAGCTCTTTAGATAGTAAGGAAAGCATCATTGAAGTGGTAAAGGACAAAACCTTTGCCAATGTAACCATAGATTCAAACACTTCAGCCCCCACGGCCATAGGTTATTATTCTGCGGCCATGGCAGTTATGTACTTGCTGTTTAATGCAAATTTAGGTGGAAAGAGAATACTAAAGGAAAAGGAAGATGGTACTTTTCAAAGGCTTCGGGTATGTAAAGCCAGCATGTATGAATTTGTACTAGGTAAAACCATGGGTATTTATTTTTCAGCCCTTATACAAATGATGGTCTTATTGCTTTTTACTAGGATTTTATATAACGTAAATTGGGGAGATCTAACCAGTGTCATATTATTCTCCCTGGTGGTTGTTTTTGCAGCTTCAGGATTTGGGATTTTAATTGCCTCTATTTCCACCACATCAAAAAATGCTGATAGCATCGGTTCCTTCACTATTTTAGTTATGTCTGCATTGGGTGGTTCTATGTGGCCTATTTATGGCATGCCTACGATTATGAACATATTGAGCAAAATTACATTTAATCGCTGGGCAATCGAAGGGTTTAATAATATCATGTTTTTTGATCAGACAATTTTTAAATTAGGAACTCATGTTTTTACACTTATGGCCATTGGAGTGGTGACAATGCTCATTGCCACCATAAGGTTAAGTAAGATGGAGGTGAAATAATGGGGATAATTAATATAGCACTAAACAACTTAAAGCTTCTAACTAAGGATAAAATGGCCGCTGTTTTCATCATTGTTCTTCCAATTATGTTTACACTGATAATTGGTTCATCCAATAACGTAAGCAGCAGTGACCCCATCCCCGTTGCTATTTTAGATGAAGATAATGGTATTTATTCGCAATACATAATTGATGCCATAGAAGAAGATAGTGAATTTTACTTAACCTTTGTAAACTTGGAGCGGGGTAAGGAAATGGTTAGAAATGCTGAAGTGGCAGCATTTATCCATATACCCAAAGGATTTGAGGAAAGGGTGGAAGCGGGGGAAAATACCAAAATTATGTTTTATCCATCCAACAGGCAGATTTCCCCGCTAATGGTAGAAAAACTGGTTGATAAAAGGGTGCTAGAGTTAAATAACTCCAGTAGAATCTCTCGAAGCATAATCAGTGTATTCAACCTTGATACAGCTTATGGCTTAAAGGATGAAATTATCAAAGGTTTTAGGTCAGTGCCAGTGGAGATAGATTTTACTTGGTCAAACCCTGACACCAATGGGACATTGATTCCCACAGGAATGAATCAAAGCTCTCCAGGAATCGCTGTAATGTTTACGTTGATGACTGTTGTAATGTCAGGGGCAAGCACCATTCTCATTGAAAGGGACAATGGCACATTAGCCCGATTACTAACAACACCTATTACTAAAGGGAAGATAGTATTTGGAAAAACCCTAGGGGTGTTTTTAGTTGGTATTACACAGATGCTTATTTTGATAATATTCGGACAGGTGGTGTTAGGGGTCAAGTGGGGTAATGACATGGTGGCAACCATTTTGTTGACCTTAGCTTTTGTTTTTTCTGCCACGGGGCTAGCCATGTCCTTGGCTTCTATTAGTAAAAATGCCAATCAATTGGGTGTTGTGGGAAATATAATTATAATAGTTTTATCAATGTTAGGTGGAGCTTATTGGCCAGTGGATATGTTATCACCCAAAATGCAGTTGGTGGCTAAATTTGTACCCACAGGATGGGCCATAAATGGATATAATGATTTAATTGCAAGGGGAATGTCCTTAGGGGATGTATGGTTAAATATTTTAGTGTTGTTTTTATTTGGTTTAGCCTTTATTTTATTTGGTATTAAAAGATTAAAATTAGAATAAATTAAAAATAACAAAGATAAAGGGAATTATCACCCTTTATCTTTGTTTAGGAAAAATCTATTATATTAAAAACAATCCTTTAATTGCTTTGTACCTCGAAAAGTTCTTTGCCAACACCACATTCAGGACATACCCAATCATCTGGGATTTGGTCAAAATGAGTCCCTGGTTTAACTCCGTTATCAGGGTCTCCTGTGGCAGGATCATACACATAATCACATACGGTACATGCATATCTTTCCATTCAATCACCTCCACCTTTAGTGTAGGTGTTAAATAATGATTTTATTCCATAGAAACGAGGAGGACAACTAAATGTCAAAGGGTGTACCCACTAGGTTAGAGATTAAGGACCAACATAAATGGACAGTAGATGAAATTTTTGAGAATATATCTGCTTGGGAAAAAGAACTGGGGGAAATTAACCAATTGATCCAAAAGATTATAGGTTTCCAAGGACAGCTAAGCCAAGGGATAAATCTTTATGAGTGTTTAAAGCTTCAAGATGAAATTTCCGAAAGACTTGGAAGGGTATATGTCTATGCATCTTTAAAGCGAGATGAGGATACCACCCATACAGAAAATCAAAGCAATGCCCAAAGGGCTGAGGATTTGATGTTAAAGGCTAAAACATCCCTTTCATTTATTACCCCGGAAATTTTAGGTTTACCAACAGAAACAATTAATAGAATGTTTGAAGAAAAACCAGAGTTGACATTCTATAGATTTGCCCTAGAAGAAATTTTACGATTAAAACCCCACACATTAAGTCAAAAAGAAGAACAATTACTTTCCATGAGCCAGGATCTAAACAATGGACCAGACTCAATATTTGCCATGCTAAACAATGCAGATATAAAGTTTCCAACCATAAAGGATGAAGATGGAAATGAAGTGGAGATGTCCCATGGGCGTTACATTCAATTCCTTACATCTTCAGATCGTAGGGTGCGAAGAGAGGCTTATGAAGCCATGTATAACACCTTCGGCCAATACAAAAATACATTGGCCACAATTTTAAGCACCCGGGTCAAAGGAACTATTTTTTATAGTAAAGCAAGAAACTATAATTCAGCATTAGAGATGGCATTACACCCAGATAATATACCCACTTCCGTATATGAAAACGTGGTAAATACCATAAACAATAATCTTGCTCCACTACACAGATATGTTAGTATAAAAAAACGCTTGTTGGGTGTTGAGGATTTGGGGATGCATGATATATATACACCTTTGATAAGGGACTATAAATGGGAAATCCCCTATGATGAAGCTAAGGAACTTGTGTTAAAGGGGTGTGAAAAGCTAGGGGCACAGTACACTTCTATATTAAAGGAAGGCCTAGAAGGTGGATGGGTAGACGTTTACGAGAATAAAGGCAAACGCAGTGGTGCGTACTCATGGGGGAGCTATGGGACAAAACCATATATTTTAATGAATTATGATGATACACTAAACTCCACCTATACATTGGCCCACGAATTTGGCCACTCAATCCATTCATATCTGTCTAATGAAAACCAACCATACACTTACTCAAAGTACAACATTTTTGCTGCAGAGGTTGCTTCAACGGTAAATGAAGCCCTGTTAACTGATTATTTATTGGAAACAACCACAGATAAAAAACAAAGATTTTACATTATAAATCAATACCTTGAGGGTATTAGAGGAACCGTTTACCGCCAGGGTATGTTTGCAGAATTTGAACTGGCTATCCACAAGATGGCAGAACAGGGTAAACCTTTGACATATAAGGTGTTGTGTGATTTATGGCTTGAGCTTAATAAGAAGTATTTCGGACCTGATCTCATGGTTGATGATCTTATCTCCATGGAATGGGCAAGGATACCACATTTTTATTATGTATTCTATGTGTTTAAATACGTAACAGGCTTCGCTGCAGCCACAACATTGGCACAAAACATCATAGAGCAAGGGCAGCCTGCTGTTGATAAGTACATGGGCTTTTTAAAGGGTGGAAATAGTGATTATGCCATAAATCTCTTAAAAGAGGCAGGAGTAGACATGACTTCTCCAGAACCATTAGAGAAAACGTTAAAACTTTTTGATAGCCTATTGGATGAATTAGAGGAATTGATATAGACAAGGGATTTTTCCCTTGTCTTTTTTTGTCATTTGGGTCTTTAAGAGCATGCTAACGCGGATTTTTAAGGGAGATTTCGCGGATTACGCGGATGTTGGGGTGACTTTTGTGGGTTTATATATTTATTGAACCACTGAAACGATTAATTGCGGAACTGATGCTGGGTCGAAGGGCGTAGTTAATTATTGAACTGATGCTGGGTCATAGGATCTTTTGTTAACACGGAGAATATTTGCTTTTTCTTTGGGTCTTGGGATTGCACTGATTTCACGGAGAAACCTAAATCAAAGGCATAAAAACTCTTGATTTCACTGATTTTTA
>CAYYRM010000098.1:0-9216 GCA_964474005.1 uncultured Eubacteriales bacterium | reverse complement strand
TCCGTGTTACTAAAACCCCCAATCAAATAAACCCATAAACCTTTGAAGGTTTCCATGAAATAATATAAAATAATACATAATTAAGCATTTAAAACGAAGGGAAGGTTTATATGAAAAAGAAAGCATTGGTTGTGGGGGCTACTGGATTGGTCGGAAGTGAAGTGGTTGATGTATTACTGGAATCTGGGGATTATGAAAAAGTAATCATCTGGGTGAGAAACCCCTCCTGTATGTCTCGAGCTGGATTAGAAGAAAAAATCATCGATTTTGAACAAATTGAAGATTACAAAATAGATGAAAAAATAGATCATGTGTATTGCTGTTTAGGTACCACCATCAAAAAAGCCAAAACCAAGGATGCCTTTAAAAAAGTAGACTTAGAATATCCATTAGCCCTAGGACGATGGGCAGTGAAAAATGGTGTATCCCAATATTTATTGGTATCATCGGTAGGAGCAGATGAAACTTCCAAAGTTTTTTACAGCAAAACCAAAGGGCAATTGGAAAATGGTTTAAAAGAATTAGGGTTAAACGGGATTAAGATTTTCAGACCCTCACTACTACTGGGCAAAAGGAAAGAATTCAGATTCGGTGAAAGCTTTGCCACAGTAATATCTAAGTTTTTGCCATTTTTATTTTGGGGACCAATGAAACCATACAAGCCAGTAAAAGCAAGGGATGTGGCAATGGCCATGTATAAAGAAGCCATGAAAGAGAAAACAGGAACAGTTATCATCAGCTCCAACGAAATAATAGGGTAGAATCTAAATAAAAGCCAAAAAATTTGAGTTTGATATAACTTTTAGAATCCTTGAGCAATAGAGCCAAAATTCACCATAAACTTCGTCGTATTCAAAGGTATTTAAGGGGGAGAAAAACTGATGTTAATAAGAAGTATCAATTTAATGCTAGTTTTTACCTTTGAGGGGTATTCAGTATGTCCATAAAAACCATGATTAAAGATAACCTGAAAGTAATAATTTTTGTTTTGGGGGTATTGATTGGATTTACATTGTCATTCCTTTTGAGAACCATATAACCCAAAATTAAAAACTCATATTTTTGATACGGCGAAGAAAACCTTATTAGAGCCGTGGACCTACAGTACTACATAAGAACTGGTTTGCCTCTGTGGGGACCTGAGTTCCTAACCCAGTTAACCGTGTTAAGGGTTTTTAGTAATATATAATTATTTATCCTGTGGTACGTGGCCTTATTATGCCTACATTGTCAACCGATAACAAATACATGGTTGACAAACATAATCCAATCCAGTATCCTAACCATGAAAGGATGATGTTTAAGTGGATACAACTACTGAAGTTTTAAAAATATTTTTAGATAACCCCAACACAACAATTTCAGGTCAGCACATAAGCAAAACGTTAGGTGTGAGTCGAAACGCTGTGTGGAAGGCCATAGAACAACTGCGGAAAAATGGATATTTCATAGAAGGAATAACAAATAAAGGATATCTGATCACACAGCTCCCTAGCAGTTTAGATGAATATTATATTAAAGCCATATCCACTGACTTCTGGAAAGAAATAATATTCTTAGATTCAACTGTGTCCACAAATACACTGTTAAAAAGGTTGGCTGACAATGGGCAACAAAATGGCACTGTGATGATAGCTAAAGAACAAACAGGGGGAAAAGGAAGACTAGGTAGGCACTGGCATTCCCAGTTAGGAGGTATCTGGTTTTCAATATTACTGAGGCCCCAATTACCCATGGAAGAACTGTCTTTATTAACCCTAGCCATGGCAGCAGGGGTCCAAAACGGTGTAAGCGAATACTGTGGAGTTAATGCACAAATTAAATGGCCTAATGATATCTTAATAAATGGGAAAAAAGTTGCTGGGATTTTAACTGAGTTAAAGGGTGATATGGATAGGGTTGACTATGTTATAGTTGGAATTGGAATAAATGGATCAAATGACATTGTACCAGAGCTTAAGGATAAGGGAATTGCCATAAAGGATATCATAGAAAAAATTAATCTAAATGAGCTATTACTAAATGTTTTAAATAATATTCAATTATATTACCAAAAACTAATCATAGGTGAACATGAAGAAATACTTAATATTAATAAAAAAAATTCATCAGTAATTGGCAAAGAAATTGAACTAGCAACCATTAGGGGTACTGAAAGAGGGATTGTGGTGGATATAGCCTCAGAGGGCACACTGGTAATCAACCAAAATGGACAAATAAAAAAGGTGGTAAGTGGCGATGTTTCCCTTAGTTCAAATTATGAAACCAAATAAAACCAAAAAAGCTAATACATTAGTAAGAATAAGTCTATTTGCCATATTAACATTCGTGGGAACTTTAATTCAGATTCCTGCTTGGCCTGTTCCCATATCAATGCAGACATTCTTTGTAATGCTATCTGGTTTACTCTTAGGACCAGTGGCAGGGGCAACCAGTCAACTGGTTTATATAACCATGGGACTGGCAGGATTGCCTGTTTTTACAGGGGGTGGAGGGGTAGGATATATATTTACCCCAAGATTCGGTTTTGTTTTGGGTTTTATTGTTTTAGCATATATATCCGGTCTAGTTAAAAATAGGAATAAGCTAGCTATACCAGTGTTGATCCTTGGAAACATGGTATTGTACTTCATTGGGACAACATATATCTGGGTATTGGTTAATATGTCTGCTTCACAGCCCGTAGCTTTTTGGGGAATACTAAAAACAATGGCAGTTTTTATTCCAGGGGATGTTATAAAAATTATTGTGTCTTTGATACTTTCTATTAAGGTTCAGAAAAGACTAAATGTATACTAGGAAAAAGGCACTATGTATCCAAAGAGTGGTATAGCTTTAATCAAGTAGTAACGTGTTCAAAATGTTATATCTAATATAATTTTCACTAATAAAAACTCAGCTATAAGCCTAGCTGAGTTTTGTTATTATTCTTGATATTGGTATTTTACCATACATATAATTCCATCTTAGGTAATGTCAGAAATAGAACGTTGTACTATATTGAAAGTCCTGATATCAAAGGCTCTGTGGGTCTAAATTCCCATAATTTTGGCATTGTAAAGATATAAAATCAATGGTTAAATATAAATAAAGAAATATATCAAAGTATGAAAAAAATTAGAGGATTTCCAGTGATTATGTCGAAGTAATGAAGACTAGCTTTTAATTCTTACAAGATATTTAGAAAAAATTATACTCAAAAATCAAGGAGTGAAATAAAATAATGATCATTTTCCAAAATGTATCTATTAGTTACCCAAACGGAGCCTATGCCGTTAAAAATATTGATTTAAAAATTGATAAAGGTGAATTTGTTTATATAGTGGGACCCAGTGGTGCGGGAAAATCCTCTCTTTTAAAAGCTTTATTTAAAGAAGTAAATGTGAAGAGTGGGCAATTGTTTATGTTTAATAAAAATGTAACAAAAATAAAGAACAGGGAAGTTCCCCATTTAAGAAGACAAATGGGAGTTGTTTTTCAGGATTTTCGTTTACTTTCTGAGAAAAATGTTTATGAAAATGTGGCTTTTGCACTAAGGGTTATTAACGTACCCAGTAAAGAGATAGATAAGAAAGTTCTACAGGCCCTTGAGTTTGTGGGTCTAAGAAATAAAATAAAAAGCTATCCCCATCAGCTATCAGGGGGAGAGCAACAAAGGGTATCATTGGCTAGGGCTTTGGTAAATCAGCCCGCGCTCTTAGTGTGTGATGAGCCCACAGGCAACTTAGACCCTGATACAGCCACAGATATTATGAATCTATTAAATAAAATAAATATGCGTGGAACAACCATTGTTATGGCCACCCATGCCCGTGACATTGTTGACAGATATAGACACAGAGTAATAGGAGTAAGAGACGGAAGAATAGTAAGAGATGATGCCAAGGGAGGATATAATAATGATTTTTAGGAATGCTTTTTATTTCTTAAAAGAAGCAGTTGTTGGTGTGGCTAAAAATCGATGGATGACTTTGGCTTCAGCTGGGGTTACCTTTGCCACATTACTGGTACTAGGTATATTTGTAATATTTAACAACAATCTTCAAGTTATAGTGGAGGATTTAAAAGGTCAAGTTGAAATAGTGGCTTATGTGGAGGATGTGGAACAAGAACATATAAATATTGCCAAGGCAGAATTACTAACCATTAGTGGTATAAGTGAGATTCGCTATGTATCAAAGGAAGAAGCTTTGGAAAGACTGCGAGAAATGCTTGGTGAGTATAAAGATATAACAGCTGGATTTGACGAAAGAAATCCACTTCCCCCAAGTTTTGAAATAGTATTAGAAGACCCAGATACAGTGGCAGAAGTGGCTGAAAGAATAGCTAAGGTACCTTTTATCAACAAGGTAGATTATGGACAAGATGTGGTTGAGAAATTATTTGATGTAATGCGCATTGCTCAGCTTATAGGGCTAGGATTTATGACAATTATGCTGGTTATGGCAGTGTTTTTAATATCTAACACAATAAAGTTAACTGTTTATGCAAGAAGAAGAGAAATCACCATTATGAAATTTGTTGGAGCAACTGATTGGTTTATCAGATGGCCGTTTATTTTAGAAGGGTTACTATTAGGAGCTTTTGGTACAGTATTAGCATTGGTGGCATTAAACTACGGTTACGATTATGCTTTGCAGTCTGTTTACCAAAATTTCCCCAGTGAACTATTAACCATTAGATTATTGCATTTAGATGAAATTTTCCCAATACTAGTTAAGCATTTAACTATATTAGGGTTAAGCTTAGGTGGGCTAGGTAGTGGAATTTCCCTTGGGAAATTCTTAAAAGTATAAAAACTTTGGGAAAGGAGGAGGCTGATTTTGTCACAGGGGAAATTAAAATTGATTTTTGTCACTGCTTTGGTTATTCTATTGGCTTTTACAGCCACTGCCAGTGTTTGGGCCAATTCTGAGCTAGATGATAAAAGAGATGAGCTTGGAGAACTGCAGGATGAGATGAAAGAAGCAGAAAGAAAGAAAAAAGAATTGGAAAACAACATGGCTGCCATTAGGGCTGAGATTGAAAAACTCGATAGGGAATTAATAGAACAACGTAGAAAAGTAAGGGAAATAAATGATAGTATTAACAGCACTGAAAAAGAGATTAGGGATAAAGAACAAGAAATTGCAGAAACAGAAGCATACTTAGAAGAACAAACTGGCTACCTAGAAAATAGAATGGTTGCCCTTTATCAAAGGGGTAATGTTGGCTACTTAGAAGTGCTTTTTTCTGCAACAAGCTTTTCTGACTTCATATCTAGATTCAATTTCTTAAGGACAATGGTGGAAGATGATGTAAGGCTAGTGGAAGAAATCAAAGTGAAAAAGGAATTTCTAGAAACAGAAAAGGTAGAACAGGTTAAAAGAAGAGATAGACTAGTTACCATGCGAACAGAAGCTGTAAGCATCCAGAAGAGTATTGAAGGAAAAATGGCTGAACAACGCAAACTAAATGAGCAATTGCATAGAGATGTTCAGCTAACTAAAGCATATATCGATGAACTAGAAAAAGCTTCACAAGAAGTTGAACGTCAAATTAAAGAGATGTTGGAAAGACTAGCCAGAGAAAATGCATCAAGGGGAGAAGCCACAGGTACCTTTACATGGCCAGTGCCAGGGTACGGTGCAGGTTGGATAACTTCACCCTATGGTTGGAGAACTCATCCAATAACTGGACTAAGGGCATTCCATACAGGTATTGACGTAGGTATCCCAAGAAATAGATGGGAAGCTTCTCCTACTTTTAACGGTTCCCCTGTTAATGTTGTTGCTGCCGATGGTGGGGTAGTTGTTTTTGCAGGATTTAACCAATCAGTCAATTTTGGTTATGGATTATATATAATCGTTGACCATGGCGGTGGTGTAATGACACTTTATGCTCATTTAAACAGATTCTTAGTGCAAGTTGGGCAATCAGTAGCAAAGGGTCAACCCATTGGAACAGTGGGATCCACTGGAAACTCCACAGGGCCACATTTACACTATGAAGTAAGGGTAAATGGCCAACATGTTAATCCAATGTCAAGACATTAAAATATTTCTTCTAAAAAAAGATGTTTTATAAAAACATCTTTTTTTAGTTATTTTGGAGAAGTCATAAATATGGTAGTTATAATCAAATATTTAGTATATCATACGCATAACTTCATGATTTTTTCGTAAAGGAAAATTTTCTAATTATAATATATTACTTTTTAAAAATAAAGGGAATTATTGGACTATGGAGAATAATAATATTAAAGTATAATATTTATATATAATTTAAATTGGGGTGGTTGATATAATGAAAAACAGAAATCTGTTGGTAGCTTTATTGGTAGTAATGATTTTTTCTAACATTGCATTTTTTACCGTTGGTTACAATGTGGCAGCAGGGAATCAACAAGATGAACTGCCACCCATTGATAATGTTGATAGTGATTTTTTAAACAAGGTTCAACGTATAACAAACATCATAGATCAATATTACTTCAATGAGTACAATTGGGACGAAATAGAAGAACATATATACAGACAACTAATAGAAGCATTAAATGATCCATATAGTGAGTACCTTTCTCCCCAGGACTTAGAGAACCTAGAAATTCGCTCAGGCAGGAGCTATGGGGGTATTGGTGTGGAGGTTACCATGAATAATGGTGTGGTAACAGTGGTAACACCAATGGAAGGTAGCCCAGGACAAAGGGCTGGGTTGTTACCAGGAGATAAGATTTTAGAAGTAGATGGAGTAAATGTGGAAGGTATGGGATTATCAGATGTGGTTGATTTGATCCGTGGTGAACCTGACTCAGAAGTAATCCTAGGGATATTCCGTGAAGGCAGACAGGATATCATAAGGGTACCAATTATTAGAGGGGTTATAACAACAACTGCCGTGGAATCCCGTATTCTCGAAAACCAATTGGGATACTTGAAATTAACAAGGTTTAGCGAAGGTGCTGATGCGGAATTTGCAAAGGCGCTGGAAAATTTGAAGAAGCAGGGAATGACAGAACTAATCATTGACTTAAGGGGTAACCCAGGTGGGTATTTACACACTGTGCTGAATATTGCCCAATTGGTGGTACCCCAGGGGGAAGTTGTCTACATGGAAGACAAACATGGCAACAGAGTAAGAACATATAACTCAGACCTTCAAGAAAGGGACTTCGATGTTGTGGTCTTAATAGATGGTAATAGTGCCAGTGCATCTGAAATTTTAGCAGGTGCCCTAAAGGACAACGATGCAGCAACTTTAATTGGAGAAAAGACCTTTGGTAAGGGTTCTGTCCAAAGTCTTTTAGACCTTAGGGATGGAAGCGCTGTTAAACTTACCATTCAGAAGTACTTCACCCCCAGTGGTGTTGTAATTGATGGCGTTGGAGTATCACCGGATATAGCAGTAGAACAACCTGAGGAAGCAAATTACCCTAATTTAACTTATAAATCTCAACTATCCAAGGGTAGCACAGGGATTGATGTTATAATCCTTAACAACATATTGCATTATTTAGGTTACACTTCTGACCTAACTCAAGACAGTATCTTCACAGAAGAAACCAAAAACAACGTCGAGAAATTCCAAAGGGATAATGGATTACCTGTAACAGGGATAGTGAATCTAAACACCTCTGATAAGTTAAATCAAAGATTTACTAACCTTAAAAAGCAAAAGGATTATCAATTAAATAGAGCCATAGAATTCTTTAAAAATAACTAGTGGGGATAGGTGGTGTATCGTATTGCTCCATTTTTTAGATATTATTAAATCAATGGCAATACATGTTTGGGAAATACTTCAGTTAATTCTCAGCACATATTTAACTGGCCTAATAAGTATAGGAATGGGATTTCCCATAATATTAATTTTAGTACTGTTAATGGTAAGAAGGAATTACAACAAACAAATGCAAATGGAAAGAAGATTTTTTGGTTTAGCCATAACTAATCCACTAAAGCAAACTCTAATTTCCTTGTTGTATGGTGCCATTGGAGGACTACTAGGAAGTTTGGTGTTGGTTTTTATTGGTGTGGATTTATCCAGTACAGGGATTTTGTTTGTGTGGCCAGTGGCCATCTTGTTAATGCTTTATAGTCCAAGATATATGTGTTTCTCCTACGCTGGTGGAATAGTAGGACTTATAAGTCTTTTGGCTAGGGGTATTTTATCCTTTGCAGGAGAAATAGAAGTCAGTGGTATCATAGCACAGTTTTTAAATATAAATCTTCCAGGACTTATGGCAGTGGTAGGTATCCTCCATTTGGTGGAAAGTATTTTGATCTACATCAGTGGAGCAAGGGGTGCCAGTCCCATGTTCATAAAACATAACAACAAAGTGATAGGCGGTTTTACATTACAGAGATTTTGGCCAGTGCCCATTGTGGCACTGGTGGCAGTTTCAATTTTGGCAGAACAGATTGACCCTGGTTCAACGGTGGCTATGCCAAGCTGGTGGCCATTGATCAGTTCCAATATTAAGGTCCCACAGGGGTATACCCTCATGTACTTCACTTTTCCCTTGGTGGCAGCACTGGGCTATGGCGATATAGCCATTTCAACCATGCCAAAGGTAAAAGCTAAAAAAACTGCATTGAGTCTAGCCCTATACAGTGTATTATTGATAATCTTAGCTGTAATGGCAGCTTTTGTACCAGGACTTACATTTGTACCAGTATTTTTCGCCCCATTGGCACATGAATATCTCATAGTAGCCTCAAACAATAAGGAGTTTCAAAATGAGCCTTTATTTGTGGCTCCACCACAGGGTATCAAAGTTTTATCTGTAATTAAAGATTCGGCCGCAGAAAAGATGGGTATAAAACCAGGATATGTTATCACTAGGGTGGATGGAGTTTTTGTGGAAAATGAACTTCACTTCAAAGAACTGATGGCTGACCTCACAACCTATGCAAAATTCGAAGTTGTAGATAACAATGGACACCATAAACATGTCCAAACTCCACTGTTTGGGAAACGGAGACAAATGGGAATAATAATAGTCCCCAAAGATCCAGACGGAGCAATATCCCTAAACAGCCACAGCCCCTTAGAGAGGCTGTGGAAAAAGATAACAAAAGCAAGCTAAAACAAAGGGCAAAAGCTCTTTGTTTTTTTATAACCTAATTAACAGCTGAAACACACTGAATATAACTATCTGGGCTTACTGCTGGGTCTATAAATCTTTCAAACTGTAAATTATGTCCATTAGTTATTTGGAATTTATGGGAACACGGT
>CAYYRM010000097.1:0-9217 GCA_964474005.1 uncultured Eubacteriales bacterium | reverse complement strand
GGGCACGCATGGCAGTAAAAGCAGCATGACCAGGGGTATCGATAAAGGTAATTTTCTTGTTATTAACAGTTACTTGGTAAGCTCCGATATGTTGGGTTATTCCACCGGCTTCACCCTTTGTTACATTGGCGTGCCTTATGGTATCTAAAAGTGTTGTTTTACCATGGTCTACATGGCCTAGCACTGTAACAACTGGATTACGTTCCCTTAATTGGTTGGGATGGTCTTGGTCAGTACTAAAGAAGTCTTCTTCTTCTTGGGGCTTATCCAAAACTACTTCGAATCCAAAATCTAAAGCAACCAGCTCAATGGTTTCTAATTCAATTACTTGATTAACACTGGCCATAATTCCTAAACCCATCAATTTTTTAATAATAGCAGTAGGACTTTCACCTAACTGTTCTGCTAAATCACCAACTGATATACTTTCACTGGTAAGTTTAATTATCTTTTCTTTCATAGAATCATCCTTTTCTGCCAATACTTCCTTTGGTTTATAGGTATTTTTATTACCTTTGTCTTTTTTTCTTTTTTTGTTTTTGCCATTAAAGTTATCGCCTTTATTGCTTTGTTTTGATTTATCATTTGATTCATTAGAACCATTAGCGAGTTGAGTATTTGTGCCATCACTTGTTTTTTCAACCTTAGAAACAGCACTTTCCTTAGAAGTATTGCCTTTATTCGAAGTTGTAACATCCTTTGTGCTTTTACTTTCACTTTCTTTAGTATATACTTTTATAATATTTTCAAACTCTTGCTCAGTAATTGAGCTCATATGGTTTTTTACTTCGATATTTAGCTCTTTCAATTTCTCAATCAGGTCTTTACTGGATATATTTAAATCTTTTGCAATCTCATAAACTCTAAATTTACTCATAATTTTACCCCCATCTACTCTATAATATTTCACCTTCCCACTTATCAATTATGGCCTTTGCAAAATTTTGGTCATCTATAGATATAACAGCGCGAAATTCTTTGCCGATAACATGACCTAGATATTCCTTTGTTGAATATTGGATTATGGGAATTCCTTTTAATTTACATTTTTCCCTGATACCTTTAATACTATTGTCACTTATGTCCATAGCTACTATAATTAGTTTCGCCTTATCTTTAATAATAGATTTTTCCGCAGCTTGTGTTCCTGAAGAAATTTTTCCAGCCCTTTGTGCAAAACCCAACATACTATCTAAGTTTTTGCTCAATTTGCTCATATATTTCCTTTGGTATACTAGCTTTTAGAGATTTTTCAAGACGCTTTGATTTATAAGCTGTGGAAAAACACTGGGAGTCATTGCAGATATAAGCACCTCTACCAGCCATTTTTCCTGTGGGGTCTATGCTTATATCTCCTTCTTTGGGCTTTACTACCCTGATTAACTCCTTCTTTAATTTCATTTGCTGGCAACCAACACACATTCTCTCAGGTTTTTTTCTATCCTTCATATGCTCACCCTATTCACCTTTTGCTTGACTCTCACTTTTAATGTCAATTTTCCATCCTGTAAGTTTTGCTGCAAGCCTAGCGTTTTGGCCTTCTTTTCCAATGGCCAATGATAATTGATTATCTGGTACCACCACTTTAGTGATTTTTTCTTCTGTTAAAACATCCACGGTTAAAACCTTTGCAGGGCTTAGGGCTTGAGATATGTATTCCTTTGGATCTTCACTCCAGTTTACTATATCAATTTTTTCTCCCTTTAGCTCATTAACTATGGTTTGAACCCTCATGCCCTTAGGGCCAACACAGGCACCCACGGGATCTACATTGGGGTCTTTTGAAAACACTGCTATTTTTGAACGATATCCTGATTCTCTGGAAACGGATTTAATTTGAACTACACCTTCATAAATTTCAGGAACCTCAAGCTCAAATAGTCTTTTAATCATACCAGGATGGCTTCTAGATACAAATATTTGTGGCCCCTTGGATGTGTTTTTGACTTCTAAAACAAATGCTTTAACCCTATCACCTTGTTTGTATACTTCATTGGGCATTTGCTCAGTTGGGGGTAATATGGCCTCTGTTTTACCCAAGTCAATAAACACATTTTTGTTTTCCATTCTTTGAACAGTACCTGTTACTATATCCTGTTCACGGTTTACAAATTCATTGTATACAACATTTCTTTCTGCTTCTCTAATACGTTGTACCACAACACCCTTTGCAGTTTGGGCTGCTATTCTTCCGAATTTTTTTGGTGTGACTTCTATGGTTACTTTGTCACCTACCACAATACTTGGATTGATTTTAAGGGCATCTTCTAGGGAAATCTCAATACGAGGATCCTCTACATTGCTTACAACATCTTTCACTGCAAACAATTTTACTACTCCTTTGTTTTTATCAACTTCCACATGTACATTTTCTGCGCTGGCATTGTCCTTTTTATATCCTGAAATCAGAGCAGCCTCTAAAGCTTCATACATAACATCCTCATTTACACCTTTTTCCCTAACTATTTCCTTTAGGGCTTCTAAAAATTCCACACTGTCCATAAGGACACCTCCCTTTAAAATTTTATAGATAATTTAACATTAGCCACATTATCGTAAGGCAGAGAAACAACTTCCTCTGTATCTTCATCTAACAAAGTTAGAACACCATCTTCTAAACCTTCTAAGGTGCCAATAAAAACCTTACGACCATTGATTTTACTATATGTATTAACCCTTATGAGATGTCCTTTGAATCTAGAAAAATCATCGGGCCTCTTTAATGGTCTTTCAACCCCGGGAGAAGATACCTCTAAAAAGTATTGTTGTTCTATTGGGTCCAGCTCATCTAAGTAATCAGAGAGCTTTCTATTTACTACAGCGCAATCTTCGGTGCTTATTTCACCTTGAAGATTGTCTATGTATACCCGCAAGAACCAAGCCCCTCCTTCTTTGTTAAATTGTACATCCACAAGCTCTAACTGTGACTCTTTTGTAAATTTTTCTGCCATTATGGTTATTTGTTCTAAATGTTCTTTTTTCATAGCTTTCACCTCTTTTAGGGGAATCGTAATAAGAAAGAGTGGGTTTCCCCACTCATACACACTCGTCCAAGAAAATTGTACCACTTTACATAATTTTTTGCAACCATTAGAAAAGAGAAAGTTGGTTAGTTTGAGGGAGTCCTTCAAGATAACCTAGGTTAACCATGTTTTCCAGTACAGTCTTTGATAAGCCAGTTCGTTGTCTTAAATCATCGATTGATAAAAATGGTCCATCTTTTCTAGCTTCTGTTACACTAACTGCGGCTGTTTTACCTAAGCCTGGAATGGAAGAAAAGGGAGGTATAAGTCCATTACCTTCCATTAAAAAATTACTGTGGTGGGACTTATACAAATCAACCTTATGGAATGTAAAGCCCCTAAGCATCATTTCTAAAGTTATTTCTAACACTGTTAAACAAGATTTTTCTTTTGCTGTAAGGTTATTACCTTTTTCCACTAAATTTCTTATTTGAGTTCTTACTCCTTGTTCACCATCTTTAATCATGTCTGTACTAAAATCATCAGCCCTAACACTAAAATATGCTGCGTAAAATGCTAGAGGATAATTCACTTTAAAATAAGCAATTCTAAAGGCCATGGTTACGTAAGCCACAGCATGGGCTTTAGGGAACATGTATTTTATCTTTAAACAAGAATCTATATACCAGTCAGGGACATTATTTTCTTTCATAATTTTTACTTGGTCATCCTTTAGACCTTTACCCTTTCTAACATTTTCCATAATGGTAAAGGCATCGGAAGGATTAAGTCCCTTGTATATGAGATATACCATTATATCATCCCTTGTTGATATAACTTCAGATAATGTGGCTATATTATTCTTGACCAAATCTTGGGCATTATTCAGCCATACATCAGTACCGTGGGATAGACCACTTATTCTCACAAGTTCGGAGAAGGTAGTTGGCATGGTATCTTCTAGCATTTGGCGCACAAATTTGGTGCCAAATTCAGGTATGCCCAATGTTGCGACCTTTGAACCAAGCTTTGAGGAACTAAGGCCAATGGCATCTGTGGAGGAAAAAATGGACATGGTTTTTTTGTCGTCCAGGGGTATTTTAAGGGCATTTACACCTGTTAAATCCTCTAGCATTTTTATTACTGTTGGGTCGTCATGTCCCAGTATATCTAGCTTTAATAATCTGCTACTGATGGCATTGTAGTCAAAATGTGTTGTTATGGTGCTTGAATCCCTGTCGTCTGCAGGATGCTGAATAGGGCAAAAATCAAAGACATCTTTATAATTTGGAACCACCATTAATCCCCCAGGATGTTGACCTGTTGTTCTTTTAATCCCGGTACAACCCATAACTAATCTGTTGATCTCAGCATTGCGCTTTGTAACATTTTTATCATTGAGATAATTTTTTACAAATCCGTAAGCGGTTTTTTCAGCCACAGTAGCGATGGTACCAGCCCTGAAAACAAAATCCTTACCGAAGAGTTCTTCGGTATATTTATGAGCCTTAGGCTGATAGTCCCCAGAGAAATTCAGGTCTATATCTGGTACTTTATCACCATCAAAACCCAAAAAGGTTTCAAAGGGTATGTCATGCCCATCCTTATTTAACTTTGTGCTGCAATTTGGGCAATCTTTATCTGGGAGATCCACACCGGACCCTACACTTCCATCCTCAATAAAATGTGAGTATCTACAATTGGGACAAAGATAATGGGGAGGCAATGGGTTAACCTCTGTAATATCACAAAAGGTGGCAACCAAAGAAGAGCCAACAGAGCCCCTAGAACCTACCAAATAACCATCTGATAAGGATTTAGTAACTAATTTATGTGATATATAATAAATTACCCCAAATCCATGTTTAATAATGGAATTCAATTCTTTGTCTAATCTTTTTTGAACCGTTTCAGGGATTGGAGTTCCATATAGGTGTTCACTTCTAGTCTTACACATTTCTTTTATCATTTCATCAGAGTTTTCTATAATTGGGGTGTAAAGTTCATCGGGTATTGGTTTAATAAATTCCACTTGGTCTGCTATTTTTTGGGGATTATTAATTACCACATCTTCCCTTATTTCTTTGGGCAAGTAATTAAAGCTCTCCATCATTTCTTCAGTGGTCTTAAAGTATAATGGCGGTTGAAGGTGTGCATCATCAAAGCCTTGTCCACTAAGTAAAATTTCTCTATATATTGCATCTTTTTCCTCAAGGAAATGAACGTCACCTGAAGCTATTACATATTTATCCAGTTCTTTACCTAAATTTATTATATTTTTATTAATTTCCCAAATGGAGTTTTTATCTTTTAAAGTCCCTTTTCTAAGTAAAAACTCATTATTCTCCCATGGTTGGATTTCCAAATAGTCATAAAACTTTGCTTTGTCTAAGATCTCTTCCTGCCCAGCGTTTCTCAAAAATAACTGAAAAATTTCTCCCGCCTCACAGGCAGATCCTATTATTAACCCTTCTCTGAAATTGTTGACCATGGATTTAGGTATTTTGGGATGTCGATAAAAATACTTGGTGTGGGCTAAAGATATAAGTTTATATAGATTTTTAAGGCCAGTGTAATTTTTAACTAAAATTATACAATGATAACTTTTTTGATTTTTGATATTTCCTTCCACTGGGATTTTAGTGAGGGATTCAATGGTGTTACACCCCAGTTTATAGCATTCTTCAAGAAGTCTCAAGAAAAGTTCACCTGTGGCTTTACAATCATCCACTGCTCGATGGTGATTTTCTAAAGTAATACCAAAATAGGCTGTTAAGGTGTTTAGCTTGTGGTTCTTAACATCTTTAATAATGGCCCTACTGAAAGCTAAGGTATCTATCACCGTAGCCTTTAGGGGTATATTTAACTTTTTTGCCCACCCCTTTAAAAAGCCATAATCAAAACTTGCATTATGTGCCACCAATGGACTAGTACCACAAAATTCCACAAACTTAGATAATATTTCATCGATGGTGGGGGCCTTTGCCACATCAGTATTTTGGATGCCAGTTAGCTCAGTGATTTTTGGAGGTATGGGATGTTTAGGTCTGATGAGGGTGCTAAACTGATCAATAATTTGTCCATTTTTTATCTTAACTGCACCAATTTCTATTATCTCATCAACCTTTGGATTTAATCCCGTGGTCTCTAAATCAAAAACAACATAGGTAGATTCTTTTATTGGTGTGTTAATGGGATTTACAACAATGTTATTATCCATATCGTCTACTAAATAAGTCTCTACACCATATATGATTTTTACACCGGTTTTTTGGCCAGCTTCATAGGCTTCAGGGAATGCCTGCACCCCACCATGATCTGTGATGGCTATTGCTTTATGGCCATATTCCTTGGCTTTATTCACCAGTTCTGTGGCCGAACATGTGGCATCCATTGAACTCATTTTCGTATGGGCATGAAGTTCTACCCTTTTAATCTCAGCTGTATCTTTTTTAGATTCTATTTGGATTGCATTTATATCCTTGACATTCAATGTAAGCTCTTGGGAATATTTGTCGTATTGTACCTGACCGAAGGCCCTGATATAGGTGCCTTTATTTAAAGGTATAATTTTTTCACCATCCTCCAAAAAAAACTTACAGGTAATGGAATCTGTAAAGTCAGTAATGTCAAATGTAATCAAGGTCCTGCCAGTTCTAAACTCCTTTGCTTCAAATGATATAACTTCACCCCAAACACTTATATTACGGTCCTCTTCCAAAAGCTCAATGATTGGTATTGGGTCTTTTTTGATGGCCTTTCCCCTGATAATTGTAACATCAGTTTTAGATGTGTTGTTTTCTTTTATTGGATTCTTTTTTATGATATCTAGTATATATTTTTTCTCATCTATTTTTTCTTCTGTTTTTTCCAGGTTTTCTGTTTGTGATAACTTAAAATCAACCTCTAAATCAATTTTCCATGTATCCCATATTAACTTTTTAAGCCAAACATCGATGTTCTTTAAATTTATATAATAATGATGTAGTTTATTTGATATGTTAAACTGCAATGAGCCATTTTGGATTTGGTAGTTCCAGCTATTATTGCTTTGTAGGGCAGGAAAATTAGAAGTTAGCTGGTTTAGTATAAAGGGTAAATTCATCTTAATTATTTCATCCCTGTCATGGCTTGTACCATTATTTATAATACAAAATACAACTTCCTTTAAGCCAGGGATTTCTCGCTGGATGTTAACAGAAATGTCATTCAACTTAGATAGTGCTTGTTTTTCAGCTGTTATGTAAATAACCCATCCTTTACGATGGGTTGATACTGAAATCTTTTCTATTTTAATTCCACTATTGGCTATCATTTGGTCTAACATTGTATCACCTGCGCTAGTCTTGATAATCTATACTTATAATTCCATCTATGGAAAGTAGCTGTTCCATCACTGTATCATATAACATCTTTGGAGGCAGTTTTAAACTTAAGGTAACTTGCATATTATCTTCCGCTTGCTCCATTACAATATTTTTAATACTGATATTCATTTTACCAAGCTTGTTACCGATACTTCCAATCATTCCAGGCTTATCCCTTACAATCATTTTAATACTTAAATGCTGTTTAGTAAATATAAATTTTTTTTCAAGTTTAGAAAAAAACTGCAACACTAAAACCACAAGTGCAGTGGTTGTTATCGCCACGAAATAAAGACCAAAACCCACAGCAAGACCAATGGCAGCCACAGTCCATAAACTGGCAGCAGTGGTTAAGCCCTTTATGTTTGCTCCTTCACGCATTATGGTCCCAGCCCCTAAAAAGCCAATACCGCTGATTATTTGAGCAGCGATCCGTGTGGGATCGCCGCTAAAGTTAAAATTTTGGAATGTACTCCAAGAAACTATTGATACCAATGCTGAACCAACACACACCAAGGCATGGGTTCTAAATCCTGCAGGGTGATTATTGGCTTCACGTTCAAGACCCACAGCACTTCCCAAAAGAATAGCTAAAGCTAAAGCACCTAAAAGCTGTAAATATTCCATCTTTTTCCCCCTTAGCTAGGATTTTTTAAAAAATAATTTACAATCTCCCAGTACATCTTAAGTCTTGCCATAAATCCTCTTACAAGTCCTAGCTTTTCTTCTTTCATAACATGACTCATGTCTGGCAATGAAACTACTTCTACCTTTTCGTTTTCCTTTTCCACAAACCTAGTAAGGGCTAATTCTACTCCAAATCTACTAAGTTCGAGATCTGAAATTTTACTAAGCAGTTCCCGTCTTATAGCCCTTTGTCCTGACAAATAAGGAGCAACCTTCTGTGCTAAGTCAGTGGTTTTTCTACCATTTGTAAAAACCCCCAAACTCATCAGTGCATCCCCTTCTATCACTGGTTTTAATAGATTGTCAATATGTAAAGGTGTAAGGCCAATTAGGTCTGCATCCAAAAAAAGTATTATATCGGATTCAGTATGCTCTAATCCAGCCTTCATTGCTCCACCTTTACCTTTGTTAGTTTCAAGTTCAATAACTGTAACCCCTTTTTTCCTTGCAACATTTGCAGTGTTATCCAATGATCCGTCACTTACTACAATAATTTCATTTAGAAGTGTATTTTCTTTAAGGGCATCCAACACGTCACCAATGGTCTTTTCCTCGTTGTATGCTGGTATTATACATGTTATGGTCATGATGAATTCCTCCTTAAGGGGATTATTTGTGGTAATATCTAATAACCTTGTCTAATACATCTGATACTTTTACGAGTTCAGTTTCAGAACCGTCTCTTAATTTAAATTCCACCAGGCCATCGCTGATATTTTTACCAATAACTATTTTAATTGGTACCCCTATTAGATCCATGTCTTTAAATTTTACTCCTACCCTTTCATTACGATCATCCAATAGTACATCAACATTTTTTTGTAATAATTTTTGATAAATTTCTTCGGAAACTTCAGTTTGAGTTTCATCTTTGGTGTTTACTGGAATTACTGCCACTTCAAAGGGTGTAATATTTCGTGGCCACAAAATCCCATTATCATCATTGTTTTGCTCTATAATAGCAGCTAAGGTTCTGGTTACTCCAATTCCGTAACAACCCATAACCATTGGTTTTTCTTTACCATTGTTATCTAAATAGGTTGCCTTTAAGGACTCTGAATACTTAGTTCCTAATTTAAAGATATGTCCAACCTCTATACCTTTAGAACTCTTTAATTTAGAGTCACATACAGTACAAGTATCACCTTGTTCTGCGTTTTTTATATCTCCCCATGAACTTATATCGAAGTCTCCATGGTT
>CAYYRM010000096.1:0-9219 GCA_964474005.1 uncultured Eubacteriales bacterium | reverse complement strand
AACTTATTTCAAATGGCAACGTTGAAGTTAATAATAATATAATTGACAAAGTTAATTTTAAGTTGAAAATTGAGGATATCATCAAAATAACTATCCCTGAAGCTGAAGAAAGTGTGGTTATACCCGAGGATATACCCGTTGAAATAGTATATCAAGATAAAGATATAGCAGTGATAAATAAACCTCAGGGTATGGTTGTCCATCCTGCCCCAGGGCATAGTTCACAAACCCTGGTTAATGCCCTGTTATACCACTTAAAAGACCTATCAACAATTGGTGGGATTAAAAGACCTGGGATTATTCATAGACTTGATAAAGACACTTCAGGACTATTAGTAATAGCAAAAAATGATTTTGCCCATCAACATATTTCCCAGCAAATGAAGGATAGATTGACCAAGAAGATTTACTGGGCCTTGGTTGAAGGGGTAATAAAAGAGGATAGTGGACTAATTGATGCACCAATTGCCAGGCATCCCGTGGACCGTCAAAGGATGGCTGTGGTTACAAAGGGTAGGAATAGAGAAGCAAGAACCCATTTTAAGGTTTTAGAAAGATATAAGAATAATACTTTAGTGGAGTTAAAGTTAGAAACGGGGAGGACACATCAAATACGGGTGCATCTAAGTTATATTGGTTACCCCATTGTGGGTGATCCTATTTATGGTTATAAAAAACAAAAATTTAATACCAAAGGGCAGATTTTGCATGCCAAGACCTTAGGTCTTACCCATCCAAGGACAGAAAAATGGATGGAATTCCAAACTAATATTCCATGCTATTTTGAAAATGTTTTAAAAAAGTTGTTGAATTATTAATATACATGTGGTAATATTTCAATAAGCCTTTAAACTAATCCGAGAGATTAGTAAGGAGTGAACCTATAAAGCTATTTCTTTTAGGGCATACTACTTCTTGCTGAGGCAAGAAGTTTTTTTATGCCAATTTGTAGGGAATCTTTACCGGGACGGGAGCCTATTAACTTTCCTAACCCCAAGGGCTAAATAAACCTGAGGAGGAAATAAAATGTCACAAAACCAAAAGTTATCTTTAGCAAGAATTTTTCCACTTTCAATTCAACATCTTTTTGCAATGTTTGGTGCAACAATCCTTGTACCAGCATTAACAGGACTAGATCCACTGGTTGCATTATTTACATCAGGGGCGGGTACATTATTGTTTGCCCTTATCACAAAAGGGAAGGTTCCAGCGTATCTTGGTTCTTCCTTCGCATTTATAGTACCAATCCAAGTTGTTGCTGCAGATTTTTCAATTCCTGTGGC
Organism: uncultured Eubacteriales bacterium; assembly: GCA_964474005.1. Classification (GTDB taxonomy): domain Bacteria; phylum Bacillota; class Proteinivoracia; order Proteinivoracales; family Proteinivoracaceae; genus Alkalicella. Next base: position 7,936 of record CAYYRM010000096.1, on the reverse strand, counting down.
CATGGGAGCCTGTGCTGTGGTAGGTATTGTTTATCTTATAGTATCAGCCATTGTAAAAGCAGTGGGAACCAGCTTTTTTGAAAGATATTTACCTGCAGTTGTTGTGGGACCTGTAATAATGACAATTGGTTTATCCTTGGCAGGGGTTGCAAACGACATGTCATCAGCTCATCTACCCCTTGCACTTATAACTTTAGCTATAGTAATTTTCTTCTCAATTTTTGGAAAAGGCATGATGAAGATAATCCCCATCCTTATAGGTATTACTGGTGGTTATGTTGTAGCACTAATCTTCAATTATTTAATAGTTCAAGACCTTGTACCTCAATCAATGGAATGGCTAATTGGAACCACCCCAATATTTGACTTCTCAAACTTGGCAGAAACCACTTGGAAACCAGCATTGCCCAACTTTATTTTGCCAGAGTTTGAATTCGCAGCCATGATTTCCATAGTACCCTTTGCCATAGTAACCCTAGTGGAACACTTAGGTGATGTTCTAGCAATTGGCAAAACCGTAGAACAAGATTTCGTTAAAGAGCCAGGTATCCACAGAACCATCGCTGGTGATGGTGCAGCAACTTTACTTGCATCATTGGTGGGTGGTCCACCTAACACAACATATGGTGAAAACATAGGTGTTCTGGCTATTACTAAAGTTAAAAACCCTATAGTTGTACAAGTTGCAGCTGGTATAGTTGTGGTTCTAAGCTTTATGCCAAAATTTGGTGCATTACTTGCCACTATCCCAGGAGCAGTTATGGGTGGAATAGTAATACTACTATTCGGTATGATTTCATCAGTGGGTATCAGAACATTAGTTGATGCTAAAACTGACCTGGCAAACACAAGAAACTTAATCATTGTATCAACTATCCTAATCTTTGCTTTAAGTGGAATTGCAATTTGGAACTTCTATGGCATGGGCCTTGGTGCATTAGTGGGTATAGCCCTAAATGCCCTTTTGCCAGAAAAATTAGGCTAAATAATAAATATATAAAAATAAATTAGACCCTTATCAATACAAGGGTCTAATTTATTTTAGTTTCAATTATTTACTTTAAGTTTTTCAATTGCCGCTTCATCGGGTGTTACATATACAGTTTTTTGTTCCACATAATTTACCATTCCAGGTTTAGAACCTTTAGGTTTAAAGACATTTTTAACTAAGGTGTAGTCAACGGCAACATTTGATGAATGTTTTGCTTTACTATAAAAGGCAGCTAGCATTGCAGCCTCTATAATGGTTTCCTCCATTGCTTTTTTCCCATCCTTTAATATAACATGACTACCAGGTATATCTTTGGTATGAAGCCATATATCTTCGTCTTTAGCCATCTTAAGTGTTAGGATGTCATTTTGCTTATTATTTCTTCCCACTAATATCTTATATCCGTTCTTTGAAGTAAACTCCATTGGTTTAGAAGGGTTTTCCCCTTTATTATCTTTAACTTTTCCCTTTACCTTGGGTTTTTTGATATATTCTTGATTTTCCAATTCCCTTTCAATTTCTTGAAGATCATCTAGATCATCGGTTTCAATAAAGTGATTTAAGGAGTCAAGATACTTTATTTCTTCTGATACATTAGCCAAATTATCCTTTACGATACTTAAACCCCTTTTTGCCTTTGAATATTTTTTATAGTATAACTGACTGTTTTGGATAGGGGTAAGACTTGGGTCTATCTGAATATTTTCATTTTCCGATGTGTAATAATTAAACACCTCCACTTCAGTAACACCTTTTTTTAGTAAACGGAGGTTAGACATCAGTAAATCACCATAGATTTTGAATCTTTCGGCATTCTCATAATCATTTAAATCTTTTGTTAAAGCCTTTTGCTTTTTCTCAAGCTTTTTAATGTTCTGATTTACAACCTTTTTAAGTTTATTTTTGTTTTGTGCCAATGTGTTTTGGATTTCCCTTTTGTCGTAAAAATCTTGAACAAGGCTTAAAAGATTAATATAGGGAATTTGAAGCAAATTTTCATTGCTTTGTAATGGCATACAGTAAAAATCTTTAAACATTCCATTTTGTCTTTGAAACATAGTTGGTTTAAACACTAGATTTTCATAAAAGGTTTTATATAAGTCAATCAAAACTTGAATTTCAGTGTCAGTGAATTTATCAAGTTCTTTTATTTCAATTCCCTGCCTTAGTAAAAATTCCTTTGTGATATATGGGCTAGACATTGGGAAATAAGTTAAGATGATTTTATCTATGGGTGTTTTTTCTTCACCTAATGTAACTTCAACAAGCTTTTTAAAATTAAAATTATCTAAATCTAATTTAGCCTGTATCGGTGGTAGTTCATAATGACCTCCTACCTTTAGTTCCCTTAAAGAAGAAAAAGAAGGTTTGATTAATCCCAGTACTTCATGGGTGTCATTGTGGTAAAAAATCACATTGCTGTATTTTCCCATCAACTCCACACTCAAAACCCATTCTGTGACATAACCTTCTGGATGCCTCCCTTGAAATAATAAATTTATCACCCTCTCACCACTAACATTATTGACACCGATGATTTTAGATCCTATGAGATATTTTCTAAGGAGCATACAAAAGGATGGAGGACTTGAGGGATTTTTCGGAACACTTTGTGTCAAACGTAAGTGAGTATTATCAGCTGTAATATCAATACGTATATTAACACTTTCTCCTGGTTTTCTTACTTTGATGACAAGCTCCATATTATTAGGTTGATAAATCTTATCAACCCTTGAATTTAAAAGGTTATCATTAAGTTCTACGGAATATTTATCAATAAATAATAAATCAAACATATAAATTCCCCTTCCTAAAATACATTATCTTAAGTTTAGCTAAATTTACCTACTTAGTCAAAGATAATCAGTATTATTTTGTTATATCTGGCATAAAAATTTTATAGTGACATGATGGGGGTGAAGTAAATGTTCGATGTTTCATTAAAAGAACTCAAGGTAAAACTTGGCACAGACTTCGAAAAAGGATTAGACTCACATAAACATCAAACCAGACTGAAAAAAAATGGTGAAAATGTTTTGGAAAAAACCCAGAGCATTTCTCCCATAGCCATATTTTTAAGTCAGTTTAAGGATGCTATGGTTTTAGTTTTACTAATGGCCACACTGATTTCAGGGATATTAGGGGAATTTTATGATGGAATAACCATTGTAATAATTATTATGTTAAATGCCATATTAGGTTTTATACAAGAATATAAGGCTGAGAAGTCCTTACAAGCCCTTTCAAAACTTACAGCACCAAAGGCCAAGGTCATCAGAGAGGGCAAAACCATCAGTGTGGATACAAAAGATTTAGTTGTGGGTGATATAGTTTTACTAAATAGTGGTGATAAAGTACCTGCAGATATAAGACTAATAGAGGATTTTTCCTTAGATGTTGATGAATCTGCATTAACTGGTGAGTCAGTTCCCGTTTCCAAAGATAGTACAAAAACCATAAAAGGCAATAATATAGCTGACGCCGTTAATAGCTGTTTTAAGGGTACTTCCGTAACTAAAGGAAGGGGAAAAGGAGTGGTAATTGCCACTGGGATGAAAACAGCCATGGGCCAAATCGCTGATATGATTCAATCTGCTGGTAATGACCCAACACCTCTACAAGTAAGATTGGCTCAGTTAGGAAAGATACTTGTCACCATATGTCTTTTGGTTAGTGGACTTGTGGTATTGGTTGGTATATGGAGAGGTGAAAGCATATATAAAATGTTTTTAGCGGGAGTGAGTTTAGCAGTTGCAGCAATACCTGAAGGACTACCTGCCATAGTGACTGTATGTTTAGCCATCGGAGTTCAACGAATGCTAAGAAGGCGTGCCATTGTTAGGAAACTTCCTGCAGTGGAGACTTTAGGTTGTGCCACAGTAATTTGTAGTGATAAAACAGGGACATTAACCCAAAACAAAATGACTGTGGAAAAAATATATCTGGACGGTAAGTACATAGATGTTACAGGTAATGGGTATATGCCCCAGGGTGAATTTATTGAAAATGGCAGGAAATTATCCAAGGAGAATAAAATCGTAGAGAAATTTTTGGATATAGCTGTACTTTGTAACAATTCAAGACTTCTAAAAAGAGATTTACATATAAAGGGGTTATTTAGAAAAGAAAAAGACCAATGGACCATCGATGGAGATCCCACTGAAGGTGCTCTAATGGTGTTAGGAGCAAAGGGAGGATTTTGGAAAGATAAATTATTAGAAAGATACAGTTTAGTGAAGGAGTTTCCCTTTGATTCCTCAAGAAAAATGATGAGTGTGGTGGTAAAAAAGGGAAATGACAAAATAACATTAACTAAAGGTGCACCAGATATAATATTAGATAAGTGCACCAAAATAATAGAAAGGGGCATAGAAAAAAGCTTTTCCCACTCAAAAAAAGAGCAAATACGTGATGTTATATCAGCCTTTGGAAAACAAGGTTATAGAAACATAGCCTTATCTTACAATAGTTATAAAGACGATGAAACGGTGGAAAAAGACATGGTATTTGTAGGGGTTTGTGCAATATCTGACCCTCCAAGGGAAGAGGTTTTTGAAGCAGTAGAAAAATGTAAAAGAGCAGGGATAAAGACCGTAATGATAACAGGTGATCACAAAGAAACTGCCACTGCCATAGCATCGCAACTTAAAATTTTGCCACCAGGGGGTAAGGTGATTACCGGAGCTGAAATTAGCAACATGAAATATGAAGAATTGCTGGAAGTAGTTGATGATATATATGTATATGCAAGGGTATTACCTGAACATAAACTAAGGATAGTCAAAGCCCTAAAGGCAAAGGGGCACACCGTAGCTATGACAGGAGATGGCATAAATGATGGACCTGCCATTAAGGAAGCTGACATAGGCATTGCAATGGGAATCACAGGGACTGAGGTGACAAAGGAAGCGGCATCTTTGATACTTACAGATGATAATTTCGCAACCATTGTAGAAGCGGTGGAAGAAGGAAGAAATATATATGACAATATTCGTAAGTTTATGAGGTTTTTACTTTCCTGTAATATTGGGGAAATCATGACAATGTTTTTAGCGATGTTAATGGCACTACCCCTTCCCTTAAAACCCATTCAGATCCTGTGGGTGAACCTTGCCACAGACGGGTTACCCGCCATGGCATTGGGTTTAGAAAAGGCTGAACCTAATATAATGGAACGTAAGCCCAGGGGGAAAAATGAGAGCATTTTTAGTGGGGGATTAGATTTTAAAATTTTAAGCAGGGGTATGCTGATAGGGATTACCACATTGACAATGTTCATACTGGGATACAGAAAATCCTTAGGAGATATTGATTTTGCCAGGACCATGGCATTTACAACTTTAATATGTGCTCAGTTACTCCACGTATTTGATTGCAAAAGTGAGGACAAATCAATTTTCGAGATAAATATATTTAGCAATATTTACTTGTTGCTATCACTTGTATCCTCCACAGCTTTATTGCTAATAGTTGTATATGTACCGGCATTGCAAAGAATTTTCTCCACTAAGCCACTGGAACTGGCAGATTGGTTATGGATTTTTGGGGTAGTTAGCATCCCATACGCCATTTCGTTACTAAAACTAATACTAAAAATGGTGTTTAGACCAGCAAAAGCATAGGTAACCCAAAAGGTTACCTATGCTACTTTTTCCCCAGCCCACCCACCACCCACTACTCAGTACCCACCACCCAGTAATTTCCCTGCAAATATTTTGAAATTACTGTGATTTTCTTTAAAATAAAGAGAATAATAGAGTAATAAAGAACATTTTAAAGAAAAACCTTGAATTTTAAAGTTGTATTGGTTAAAATTATCTTCAAGAGGGTGGTGAAATTTAGTGATAAAAAGTATGACAGGCTTTTCTAGGCAAATAATAGACCTAGGTAATGAAACATTAACCTTGGAAATAAAAGGAGTAAACAATCGTTTTTTAGACATAGTAATTAAAATGCCCGATGACTTATCTTTTTTAGAAGAAGAGATGAAATCAGTAATTCGTAACTTTATATTTAGGGGTAGGGTCGATATAAGAATCAAGTGGAAAAACAATTCCATTGAAACAACCAAGGAAATTAACAAAGAAATGCTAACAAAGTTAATTGAGCAAGCTAGGGAATTGGCAGAAGAGCTACATATGGATGCACCGTGTAATATTGATGGTTTGTTGACCATAGATGGAATTGTCTCAGATAAAAAGATAATTCTTGAAGAAAGTGTAATTAAATCAACACTTATTTCAACTTTAGAAAAGGGATTGCTGGAATTTAATGAAATGCGCTTTGATGAAGGTCAAAGGCTAAAAGATGATATCCAATTACGTCTAAAGTTAATCAGGGATTATTTAGCTGAAATATCACAATTTCAGGATACAGTTGTTGAGGAATACAGGGAAAAACTTTATCAGCGTGTCAATAAATTAAAAATTGAAGGACTTGAATTTGATGACAGTAGATTGCTTAGTGAAATAGCTTTGTATTCGGAACGTTGTAATATTACCGAAGAATTAGTAAGACTAAACAGTCATCTTGTGGAATTTGACAAAACATTAACTAAAAAAGATGGTGTTGGTCGAAAACTGGATTTTCTACTTCAAGAGATTAACAGGGAAGTTAATACCATTGGCTCAAAGGCTAATAACTACAATATAGCTAAGATTGTGGTGGAAATTAAAGGTGAAGTGGAAAAAATTCGAGAACAAATTCAAAATATAGAATAATATTTAATATTGATTAAGAAATGGAGGAAAATCATGGAAAATAAACTGGTTAATATAGGATTTGGAAATATTGTTTCTGCCAATAGAATCATCGCCATTGTAAGCCCAGAATCTGCTCCTATAAAGCGAATTATCCAAGAAGCTAGGGATAAAGGAATGCTTATTGATGCAACTTATGGAAGAAGGACAAGGGCAGTGATTATCACTGATAGTGAGCATATTATCTTGTCAGCGGTTCAACCAGAAACAGTGGCCCATAGGTTACAATCAAAGGAAAGCTCACAAAACACAGAGCCGCCCACTGAAGAGGAATAGGGAGAGATTATATGGAACAAGAAGGTTTGTTGTTAGTAGTTTCAGGACCTTCCGGTGCTGGAAAAGGGACTGTTTGCAAGGCATTACAGCAAAAATGCAATGATCTAAAATATTCAATTTCCATGACCACAAGGCAACCTAGGGTGGGAGAAACCCATGGAATTAATTACTTTTTTTCCAGTGTTGAATCATTTCAACAAATGATTGAAAAGGGTGAGCTCTTAGAATGGGCAAAAGTCTATGATAACTATTATGGTACACCTAAAGATTTTGTCATAGAAACATTAAAACAAGGGCAAGATGTGATATTAGAAATCGATGTGGAAGGGGCTAAGCAGGTTTTTAATACATTTCCAAACGGTGTGTTTATATTCTTGTTACCCCCATCAATGGAAGAACTGGCCAATAGGATTTATAAAAGGGGTACTGATACTAAGGAAGTTATTGAAAAAAGATTAGCCGCTGCCCAAAGCGAAATAGACCAGCTGAATAATTATAATTATGTTGTGCTAAATGATGAGGTTGATAGAGCTGTGCAAAAAATTCAAGCCATTATTACAGCAGAAAAATGCAAAGTAAACCGAAATAAGGTTCTAAAGGAGGAATATTGGAGATGATTTACCCTTCAATTGATAAATTGTTGACAAAAGTAGACAGTAAGTATAGTTTAGTTGTTATTGCTGCCAGAAGATCAAGGGAATTATTAGCAGGTGGAGAAAAATTAACTGATTCCAAGGGTCAAAAGACTGTGGGAACTGCGCTACAAGAAATAATTGATGATAAAATAACCTACAGACGACACAAAGATAATAAATTAAAGTAGGGAGATAAACATGGGGAAAAAAGGAACAGTAGTATTAGGTGTCACTGGAGGGATAGCCGCTTATAAATCCGCTGACTTAGTAAGGAG
>CAYYRM010000095.1:0-9250 GCA_964474005.1 uncultured Eubacteriales bacterium | reverse complement strand
GGGTTAAAATGATTGCATCTTTATAAAAACTTCTGGAACTAGCTATGAAATTATTGTAATAAAAAAATAGTTATACTTAAAAACCATTACTAACCTGTATAGTATATCACATTTATGAACTAGATGCAACTTACGTAAAACCTGATTATTTGTATTCAATCTCTATGTGTAGGTTCTTGTTAAAAAGTGCATCAAGATATAGTAAAGAAGTATTGTTTTTCAAACGATACTTCCTTTAAAAATTACATAGACAATTTATTTTTCTGTAGCTCCATAGAGTAGGTGGTAAAGGATAATGTTTGGATTATCCAAATTATTCCTACCACTATTATGGGAAAATTGCCTGTGTTAAATGCCAGCTTGGATAAGAAAGTCAACAGTAGCCCTGACAATAGGACATATTTTGTTGTGTTAAAAGCCTTATATGCAGCTTTGTATACCATTAGCTTTTCAGCTTCATCACAGCTTTCTAACCAATCCTTTTCAAATCCCATATCACCTGGATCACCTTTTTTCATTGGATCACGTCTTTTTACCATGTTAACCACTGCCACATCCATAAAAGTACTAGCTAAAATCACCAAAACAAATAATCCTATTGACCAAAAACGCAGCGGATTCACAGGGTCTACGGATACGCCAAATAGCATGAAGCTCACTATATAGTTCAGTGTACTAAAGGTCAATGCATAATTTTGCTTTGAATCAATCTTTGCTTCTAAAACATCGTCATCTTCAGCAAAATCCTTCATCAATTTTGCAGACTTTAGGAGGTTATACCCTGATACACCACCTAGGGATATCGCTATTACCAGTTGAATCCAAAAGATGTTTTCTATAATCAACTCTGGTATCCCAGAAAATGCTCCTCTAATTTTGCCTATACCCATAAAACCCAATATGCCCCCAATAAATCCTATTACCAATCCCACCAAAATCCATAATATAATTTTTAAATATGAATTTTTTATTTTCATTGTTCATCCTCCTCTTCAAAGATAAATATCTCTTCCACAGTCACTGAAAGAATCTGTGCTAATTTTAAAGCTAGGGTCACCGATGGTGAGTAGTCACCACGTTCTATTAAACTTATGGTTTGACGGGAAACCCCTGCCAATTTCCCTAGTTCAGCTTGGTTTACACCTAATCGTGCACGATGCTCCTTTAAACGATTTAATAGAGGCATTTAAATCCCCCCTTATTTTGTTTCAGCCCCATTGAAAATGACTAAATTACATGTCAATTTGACTATTAATTTTGTCATTTTGACAAACATTATTGTCATAAACATGTTAACATGTGACAATGATACTTGTCAACTGTATTTTGTAAAAATTTTCTTTAGACCATTTGTTGCACTTTCTACCTATAGCTCTATTCACCCCATATGAGCAAAATTAATTTTCCTTGACATGAAAAAAAGAACCTTGGTGAGTAAAATTACACACACCTTGGTTCTATCTTTATTTAACCAACTCAATTCCATTATCAATAAACTTTATCTTTTTTTCCTTTAGAAGCCTACCAACTGCTTTTTTAAATGCAGCTTTACTCATTTTTAGTTCACTATTTATGGCCTCAGGGGAGCTTTTGTCATTTAAATATAGCTTCCCGCCCTTTTGATTTAACTTATCTAATATTAATTCCGCATCCTTATCCATTTGTATGTAGGATTTTTCCCTTAGGCTTAAGTCAAGCTTTCCATCTTCTCTGACCTTCACTACCCTTGCTTCTATTGTTTCCCCAACTTTGTAATCTCCATAGAATTCTTTATTTAGTATCAATCCATTGTATTTGTTGTCAATGGCCACTAAAGCCCCTAGTTCTGGATTAATGTCGTATATAATCCCTGTAACCCTATCATCCTTTTTATATGGGCTTTCAGTACTGAGAAAATCGTATATATTCATGGTTGCACATAATCTATCACTGTTATCTAGATAAAGGCCCACATAATAATGTTTTCCAGCTTTAACCTCACCCCTTTGCTCCCTATAGGGTAGCAAAAGATCCTTTGGTAAACCCCAATCCATAAAAGCACCTATTTTGGTAACTTCTTTGACCTTAAGGTATGCAATATCATTAAGGGTTATTTTAGGCTTTTTGGTTGTGGCAATAATTCTATCTTCAGAATCTCTATATAAAAATACTTCTAATTCATCCCCAGTCTCCGTACCTTCAGGTACTAGACTTTTAGGTAACAAAACATCTTCTGAAAAATCATCTTCCCTTGAGCTTAAATACACTCCCACAGATGCTTTCCTAATAACCGTAAGGGTTTGTATTTCTCCTAAACTTATCATAAACATTCTCCTTCAATTAAATCTTTCTTATATTATATAATGTTTCCCATTATTTTACCATAAATGCTAATGTTTCTACCTATATTCCAGTAGTTCACCAACAGTCTTAAAGGTATACCCCTTTTCCCTTAAAGCCCTAACTATCCCTTCTATGGCATTTACTGATTCTTGCCTACTGTCATACATAACATGTAGTAGTATTATTGACCCAGGTTTTACATTTTCAATAACATTTTGCACTATTGTCTCAGACCCAAATGCTATATCAGGGTATGAATCAGGTTCTAAATCCCACATAATTGTCTTTTTATTTTGCTGACGTAGATAGTAAGGTAATAGTATAAGTTTTTTTCCATTTGGCGGTCTAAAAGTGATTTCACCCTTATAACCCGCTTCTCTAATTAAATCATCGGTCCTTGACAGTTCTTCTTTTATAAAGCTGGGAGCTTTAAAGACCATTCTATTATGTGAATATGTATGATTCCCTAATTCATGTCCAGCTTGTACAATCTTCCTGCCTTCACCCATGTTTACTTCTAATTCTCTTCCAGTGACATAAAATGTAGCCTTTACATCTAATTCTTCTAGTATTAGTAGTACTTCGTCGGTTTTCTCAGTGGGTCCATCATCGAAGGTCAGGGCAACAACCTTTTCGTTTGTATCAATTCTGTGAATAATTCCACCGAAAAATTGAAATGTCCTTGAGTTACTCAATCTATAACCAGTAAAGGATAAAGCTAGAACTAGCACAAATCCTACAAAAGTATATACTATTATTTTTTTCATGATTCCACCTCACTATCATCTAAAGGTATTATACCAGAAATTTCGTATATTACTATTTTTAATACTAAAATCAACAAAACGCTCTTTGGCGTTTTATTGGTTTCCATGCAATTCTTTTATTTTGCTTTTCATCAATAACTACTTCCTACCCATAAGCAACTCAATGAGAATAATTTACCTCCTCTTGTTGAATCTTTAAAGTCATACCATAAGGGTCAGCCTAACTCACTTTTTCTTTGTATAAACTATAAAAGGTAGAGATTTCTAAACGGTGATTTTGTCTTTTAAAAAAACTTAACATCCATAACTCAAACATAACATAAGTGGATTCAATTATCATATTATATAGTATCACGCTTGTCAGATGCTCCCACTCATATCTTTTGAAATGGTGCTAAAGATAAGCTATGTGATTTATACCAGTGAATAGAGCAATTAATTAAGCATTAGAAGAGCTTAACAAATAATGTAAGGAGGTGTCAGTGTAAAAATAAAAGCATATCAACTAAAATGGCTCTTAGAGTAACTACTAAAAAGGAGAGATTCTAGGCTATGAAAAAAAGATTGGCAGTATATTTGTCTTTAATTCTAATATTAAGTGTGATGATGGGAGTAGCATCTGCTAATGGTGAACAAGTAACTAACCATGAAGTAATTCTTTATGCAGGCCAGCACATCCCCATAGGTAAAGTCACTGTTCGTAACGACTCAAATTATATCTATATAAGATATCAGTTGGATAAAGAAGGCTGGTGCATTACTGAGACCCATGTGCATATTGCCCTAAGCCTAAATGGATTTCCACGAGTTGGAAAAGAGGGAAATCCTGTTCCAGGGCAGTTTAGTCATAAACAAAGTCATGATTGTGTAACTAACTATGAGTATAGAATTCCCCTTGGAACATTAACACCTGGTACTGAAGTTTTGATAGCCGCCCATGCAGCTGTTGAACAATGGGGTGAAGATGGATTCATAAAGGGTGAAACAGCTTGGGGCGAAGGAACCCGATTCACCAAAAAAGGAAATTGGGGAACATACTATAGGTATACCATAAGGGATAATGGTTCAAACGACGAATGTGAATGTGAAAATGAAACTGCCTATGTAGGGGATAAAGACATAAATGTTGGTACCCTAGGTGCATGGTGGTATTACTTTGCCTTTGAAGAAGGAACACATGATATCATTGCTGGTCAGCATAATAAAATCGGCTCAGTGGATATTTCATTGGGAGAAGATAACAAGGTCAATATTATAATCAACCTAGATGATGGTTGGGTACTAAATTATGCCCAGGGAGAATCAGTTAAAATTTATGGCTACGATACTGAGCCATCTGGTAGTAGGCCAATTCCTGGCCATTCAACTTATAAAGGGAATACCTTAGAACTAACTGTCAACCTTTATGATTACTACGTTATTCATTTAGATGTAGTAAATTGTATTTGTGATTAAGCCTTAGATCTTTAAACAGTACAGTTATAAAAAATAAGCTCCTGTCCCTAGAGGACGGGCTTATTTTTTATGATGAAATAAGAAAACTATTTCTGAATAGATTAAACAAAACACCCTTGATGCCCATCACACATCAAGGGTGTTTTTATGCCCTTTTGTTTTGCCCGTTAACTTTGACCTCCCAAAGTATCTTTCAACATAAGCCCAAACTCCCCATCAGTAAAATTATTTCAAACGCCAGTTACATGTGACCCACACAACCATCCCCACAAAGCCTTTATCCGTGCCGATCCGTGTAAATCCGTGGCTATTTTTTTACCCAAGTAGATCGCTAAGAATAATTTCCCCTCTCCCGACACACCATATGCATAAACACATAAAAGGACGATGATCCCCATGCTCCCTGACGTAACCCTTGGCTTTACTACTCTAGAACAAGAGGTAGAAAACCTCCCCCTGAAAATACAAGGGCAAATACCAAATTGGCTGACAGGTAGCCTCATTCGAAACGGTGCTGCTAAATTTTCCGTGGGCAATGAACAATACAACCATTGGCTTGACGGTCTTGCCATGCTCCATAAATTCTCCTTTAATAACGGAAAAGTAAGTTACACAAATAGATTCTTACATAGTAATACATACAATTCTGCCATGAAAAAAGGTAGGATAGTCTACCCTGAATTTGCCACAACCCCCAAAAAATCAACACCTTACAGAATCTACTTAAATGCCACAGGGAAGTACACAGACAATGCCAGTGTCAATGTTTCTAAAATTGGTGAGAGATACATTGCTCTAACAGAGACTCCCCCTAGGGTGGAATTTAACCACCATGATTTAAACACCATAGGTAGGTTCAAATACAATGATAGTTTGATTGGCCATCTAACCACTGTACATCCCCACTTTGATTATCACCACAATCAAATTATAAATTATATAACTAGATTTTCCTTAACCAGCACCTATAATGTTTATTCAATAAAGGAGGGTACCACCAAAAGAGAAGTAATGGCTAAAGTCCCAGTAAAACATCCTTCTTATATGCACACCTTTGGCATGACAAAAAATTATGTTATCCTTACACAGTTCCCTTTGTTTGTGGATCCCATTAGACTTTTAAGGACAGGCTCTCCTTTTTCAGAAAACCTGTTTTGGAAACCTGAACATGGTACAAATTTTATTGTTGTCAATAAAATAACAGGGAAGATAATAAGAGGATTGAATGCAGAGCCATTCTTTGCTTTTCATCATGTTAATTGCTATGAAGAGGATGAAAACATAGTGGTTGACATAGCCGTATACGAGGATTCGTCGATTTTTGATTCCCTTTATTTAAGTAACCTAAGGGGCAGAAATTATTTCTTACCTAAACCCAAACTAAAACGTTTTTATCTAAATATTCATAATGGCACGGTAGAATCCTTTGAGCTTACAGATGATTTCCTTGAATTTTCTAGGATTAACTACCAAAGAAATAACACAAAAAACTACAATTACATTTATGGTTTAAGGGATCATGAATCCAATGGATTTTTATATAAACTATCCAAATACCATATCAAAGACAACAGCTTTATAGATTGGTTTAGAGAATTTGACTTCCCTGGGGAGCCAGTATTTGTGCCAACACCCCATGGAGATGATGAAGATGATGGTATTGTCCTCTCAATGGTGTTAGACACTGTAAAAGAAAGAACCTTCCTGCTTATCCTTAATGCAAGTGATTTTCAAGAAATTGCAAGGGCCTATCTCCCCTTTGCAGTGCCCTTTGGGTCCCATGGGCAGTATTTTCAGTAAAAAAATAATAGCCAAGGTTCTCCTCGGCTATTTTAATATGCTGTTTAACTCTTCTGTGGATACCCTTATATATTGTAGATCATTTATTTTCTCTTTGGAACATACAGAAACCACATAATCTTTTTCTCTAAAGGACATGAAGCTCCAATTAGGTTTACTTGAAGTTATTTTATTTCCCCTGATATTAAAGGTTATGGTTTTCATAGATTTGGTAAGCCCTGTTCCTATGGCCTTTAAATAGCTCTCCTTTAAGGTCCAGAGCATAAAAAAAGTCTCCTCAGGGCAGGATGAATTCTCCACCATTTCCTGCTCCCTTAGGTTTAGTACTTGTGATAATACCTTAGGATTATATTGAGAGATATTCTGAATATCTACACCTATCTCCTGTTTTGAAATGGCACAAACCACTCCAAATTTACAATGGCTAAAGTTAAAAAAAATCCCAGGGTAATCCTTGAGATAAGGCTTACCCTGTTTATTATGGGAAAAAATAAGGCCATTGACTATTTTTCCTTCAGTGTTTAAACAATGGACTAGCATCAAATAACTTATTATTCCTAGTAGTTTTTTAGTTTTATCTTTATAGCGGGATATTTTATTAAAACGTTGAGTTGATATTTTTTTCTCAATATCTTCTGTAAGCAATTTATCCATATTATATATATCATCAAATAAATATGTTATCAATTCACAATTCACCTCAAAAGTAATTATGGGAGTGTTCGATCAAATACAAGTGGTTCAACAGGTGTCCTAGGATATTTACTTTTATCGAAAGTAAAGTAATTGTCATTTCGCATTCGCGTATACTCTAATACTTCTTCATCAGTTCTTAAAAAGGTAACATAATGGAATTGCCTTATATTTGGATTTGCATCAAAATGATACCACTGATTATTAATTTTAACTAAATTCCAATAATGGCTACTTGTTTTAGAGTCCCTCTCAATTGGAATGTTCTCTATTCCAACCCTAGTTAATAGTGCCCTTGCCGTGGCATAAAAAGTAAAACAGTCGCCAGTTCCCCGTTGAATCCCTCTCATAGCTTCATTCATCCAAAAGGATTTATCGGAATATCCAACATTTGTTATGTGATTTCGAGTCCATAGATATATATTCCAAGCCATTTCGATTTCAGACATATCTTGGGTAATAATATCTGATAAAATCTTATCCACTTTTTCATTTAATTCCGATTCTTCCACAGAATTAGCAGGTCTATCTTTTACAGTTATGGTGACTGTTACTGATGTGCTATTCCCGGAACTATCAATGGCGGTATACGTAACTTTGTATTCTCCTGCTCGCCTCAAATTCACCTCACTATTGTCTATTATAAGCTCCACTTCTTCATCCCTATTATCTTCAATACTTATAAACCTTCTGTAGGAAATTGTCTCACCTATATGAACTGTTTGATCAAATGCCCCATGAATCACAGGTGGCTCTGTATCTTCTATTATTGTTAATTTACTATTAAGCTCTGTCTTATTGCCACTGGTATCCTCCAAAATTATGATAACTACTTGCTCACCGATAAATGAGAAATCAGGTTTTTCTTTATAGTATATCATAACATCGGTGACATCGGTTATATTAGTTACAAAGTCCTCAGCTGGTACTTCTTCATCCTTCCATCCCCTAACTTCTAGAACTTCTCCTCTAGGTGGAACTGTATCTTCAATGATTAAGTTTGAAGTATATAACTTACCATCGATTTCAATCTCAATTTTATGAGTACCAGGTTGACTCATATCAATGGTGGATAAGTCAGTTACAAACTTCCCTATATCGTCTTTATTGATAATAAATTGATAAATGTTTAAACTTGAACCTGCCTCCACTGTAATATTTGAATGAACTTTCGGATGATAAAAGAAACCAATTAACAAAACAGTACATACAGTTAGAGCCATAAAAATAATTATTTTTTTATCCTTTTTCCATATAGACTGCACGATTTCTCCCCCCCTTTATATTACTATGTAGTTTTCAATAAATAATGTTAAAAATCTAAGTTTCTATGATGATCTAATGTTTCAGTGGGTGTTCTAGGGTATAATGCTGTGTCAAAAATATAATATCCTATATTCCACTTAGAATAGTCCTCTAGCTCTTGGTCTGTACGTAAGAAAGCTGTAAATGGGTATCCCTCAAAATTAGGGCTTGTATCAAAATGATACCAATTATCGCTTATTCTGACCAGATTCCAATAATGCCTACTAGTACCACCTGTCCGTTCCACTACAATATTTGTAAACCCTGCTCTGGTCAAAAGTGCCCTTGCAGTTGCATAGTAAGTAAAACAATCTCCAGTTCCCCTTTTTATTCCCCTTAGTGCTTCATTCATCCAATAGCTTTTATCCGATGTCCCTGTATAAAAAATATTTTTACTGGTCCATTGGAAAATCTTCCAAGCTTTATCAATTTCCATCATATTATCACTAATAATCTGATCTAAAACTTTATCAACTACCTGAAACAATTCTTCTTCACTCACTGAATTCAAAGGAGGCTCTTTTACAGTTATGGTTGAAACCTTTTTCGCCTTATTACCAGAACTATCTATGGCAGTATATATCACTTCATATATACCCTTCCTTCTTAGGTTGACAGCACTACTGTCAATTTTTAGTTGAACATAACTATCCTTGTTATCAGTTACTGTGATATCTTTGCGATAAGAGATTGTTTCACCGATATAAACTATGTGATCTCTTACACCTTCAATTACTGGTGGTATAGTGTCCTCTTTTATATTAAGAACTGGGTAAAGTTCGCTTTTATTTCCACTGGAATCTTCTAAAATAATTGTAACAGTCTGCGCACCAAGTAATGTGAAATCTGGTTTTTCTTTGAAGTATATTAAAACTTTTGACACATCCACAATGTTTTCAACAAAATCA
>CAYYRM010000094.1:0-9348 GCA_964474005.1 uncultured Eubacteriales bacterium | reverse complement strand
ATCAGTGAAGATCCGTGGCCAAATAATTGCCTTTGCCTTTTCATCTAGGTCAATCCCAACGCTAAAGCATTGGGCTACAGGGGTGTGGTGGAGGCTACCAATCCTCTTTTAATCCTGCCCATCCGTGGCTATGCCCTACGACCCAGCATGTAGCAATAAGTAAAAGTTTCAGGGTTAAATAATGGACCCCAAAAAAAGAGCCACCATAAACCAGAAAACAGTGAAGAGTACCATTGACAATCATTCTCATTTCCATGTATACTATCATCATACACAAATACATTTTTTTTACTTAGCATTGAGAATGATTATCAATTTTTACAGGGGGAGTTAGTTTGAATAAAGAACTAAAGCTGGAATATTTACAAGCCATCAAAGATATGGAGGGAAAGGATTACCTCATATCAATAATAGCCTTTGGTGCTGCCCCTACCATAAGGGGAAAGAAGCCGTCATCCTTAGTATCTCTAAATAATAGCAAAAGAAATCTTTTTAAGTTATGGAAGCGATATGGAGAAGAGATATGCCAAGAGCTTAGTCTAGAATCCTATGAAATTAAAGATAAAGAAGATGATTTACTAGTATTGTTTTTTAAAAGGCCAATGCTAAAATGGTATGTTGATAACAAACGTAATTTTCCATTATTAAGCACGATGGGGTATGATAAAGCAATGAATTTAGATGATAAACTTGCTATATTGAAGAAAAGGTTCGAGGATTTTTGTCCCCATGAAGTTGGCGTGTTTTTAGGGATACCCATTGAGGACATTGTAGGCTTCATAGAACATAAAGGACAAAGTTGTCTAATGTGTAGGTACTGGAAAGTATATCATAAGCCAGAAAGGGCAAGAATTTTATTTGACATTTATGATGAAGCTAAAAGTTCTATTGCACAAGCAGTGATAAATAAAAAACTAAAAGAAGTTGTTTAAGATTTTATATGTCGCTACATAAACTAACCCTTTAGAAGTCCATCGGATTCTAAAGGTATTTTTTTACTTTGGTGGTAATAGTAATGTAATAAATGAATGAGGAGTGATAATTATGTTATGTCCAAAATGTAAAGGTCCGTTATGTCTTGCTAAAGAAAATTTGACAGGTGCAGAGTTAGTTAAGAATAAGGATTCAATTGTTGGGGATGACAAAATTCTAATTCCTGAAAACTATAGCTTTGGGTTAGTTTATTCAGTGGATGAAAAGGAATATATTTCATGTATCATGTGTGGTACAGAGTATCCCATGCATAAGGAGCATGATAATTATATTGTAAAGGCTTAGATGATGGAATTATTTGTTATGTGTAAGCGTTGATCAGTGTGCTAGAATAGTTATACTAATATGCTAGGGGGGCTTTTTGTGGAGTGGGAGAGAGCGATACCAAAAACCTTCGAATTTGCAAAGGATTTAGCCAAAGTGGTAACTGGGGTTAAGACGAGATTTGTCCATGGGGAATGTCCTCACTGCACAAAATTAGATAAAGTGCAAAAAGATTGCTGGAATAATTGTAAATTTTGTGGTCAAGGCTTTAGTGTTAGTACTACATTAGGGGAAAGCAGCATTTTACATGAGTGTATTGTTATTTTATTAGCAACCCTATCTCAAGTCACAAAATCAACAAAAGGGGTTACTAAGAAGGAAATACACTTCATTAAAAACCTCTTTGAAACCCTAGAGCTGAGCGCTAAGGAAAAAAAGTCAGCTGTCTCCATATTTAATAATTTGAAGGCGAAGGATCTGGACTTTATCAATATAGGTATTAGATTAAAAGGGATAACAAAACATAATGGCAACACAGCCATTCAAATTTTCATCATCAGGGCGTTATTTCAAATGGTGGCGGTGGAGCATATTAAGCTTAGCACAAAGCAAGAGGAGATAATTCAGTGCTTTTGTTTAGGATTAGGCTATGGTAAAGATTATTATAGTAGGTTTAAACAGGAATATTTTGATAAAGATAATACGTACTATATGATTTTGGGAGCAAATAAAGATGATGACATGGAGGAAATAACAAAGAAATATAAGATGTTAGTTAAAAAATTTCACCCTGATACATTATCTGGAAAGGACCTGCCCCAGGAGTTCACAGACTTTGCCATATCTAAATTTCAAGAAATACAAGATGCATATGAAAACATAAAAGCTTTGAAGGGATCAATAAACTAAACTCTTGCAAAAAAGCAAGGGTTTAATTTATATAATATTAATATGGCGAAATTTACTATATTGATATAAAATAGAGTTTGTAATTGATTTAAGGGGGTGCTTAATTGAATAAATTAGATGCATTGGAAAAATTAAAAAGAGTGGATTGGCTTATAGATGTATACCTCAAACAGGATTCAAAATTCGATGGAAGTTGGAGGATACATGAAGCCTATGAACTAATAATGGATGTACACAAAAAGAATCCCTCAGTTATAATGGATGAGGATATGGAATATTTATGGGATCACCTGATCTTTTGTTATGAAGACGAGGATGATGAAAAGTTAGTCGAAATGCTAAAAGCTAGGGCAGAAACCACTGAATATGGTGATGATTATGCTGAACTTGGATGGGTTCTTTATCAAATGGATAGAAACCAAGAAGCCAAAGATGCATTGGAAAAGGCAATAGATCTTGAACCCCATGACTCAGAGAACCACTACAGATATTCTTTGGCTTTGGTGGACTTAAAGCTCTTTGATCAAGCCCTTGCTGCCATCGAAAAAGCATTGGAAATAGAGCCTAATGACGAACTGTTTTTAGTCCATAAAAACGATATTATTACCTTTATCAAACTAAATAAGGGACGGAAAAAATCATCGGGGAAAGCCACCAGCAAAGTAGGAAATTTAATTAGAGTGGATTTTGGAGGGTAGCCATATCTCCCAGTTATCTGGACTATTTGGGAGTATTTGTATGAATGACTATTTTAATTGGTACTCCTTGTGGGTTAGTCCATTATATTCCTTGATACACTGCCATAGGCCTTTTGATAATATTCTCACAATTTAGTATACTAAAGTGGAGAATAAGAGAGAGGTGATAGGGTGTTAGAAGAATTACAGGTTCAATTGGAAGGGGATCAAAGTCAGAAATTTGAAGATTATAAGGTTTGTTTAGTACAAGACTTTGACTCAAAACTCTTAAATGACATGGTGGACTTTGGTCTAAACATATTTGGGGATTTAGGAATGGATGAATGGGGGTTAGTCCCTCAAATTAGACATGGCAATGTATATGTAATGCAGGATATAGAAGATGAAATTATTGGATTAGCCATTTTGATGCGAGATTGGGAAGATGCTGATATGTGTTATCTTTTTGATTTTGCCATTACACCAGAGCTCCAAGGAAAAGGGCTTGGCACATATTTTTTAAATGCCATTATTAGTAACATGGAGGAAAATGGCTTTAGCAAAATGAGCTTAACCGTTGATATCAATAATAAACCAGCTATTAAATTATATAAAGATAAGATAGGATTTAAAATTGATCATTTCAGCAAAGACGAGTATGGTAAAGGTCATGACCGATATATCATGAAATTAAATTTTCATCAAACCATGGCAAATTAAAAAGTCTCCTTCGGGAGATTTTTTTGTTAATTATATAATCCTACTGTTAATCTATGTATCTTTTTCACCAATAGGAAATAATTTTTAGTTAATAGAGGAAATATACTTATTATGGCGAATAAACTTAGTATAAACATCTTAAAGGGGGCATCTTTAATGGATTTTAAAATTATCACCGATAGCGCATCTGATTTACCTAAGGAAATAACAAAGGAATTTGATATTGATGTTATTCCAGTATTAGTTATGTTAGATGATGAACAATATTTAGATGGAGAAACCATTGCTGCAAAGGATGTACTTGATGGAATGAGAGAAGGCAAGGTTTATAAAACTTCCCAGCCTACTCCAAATATGTTTTATGAGTATTTTTTAAAGTACGCAAAGGAAAATCTTCCTTGTGTGTACATTGGTTTTTCTTCTGCCCTTTCAGGAACATATAATTCTGCAGTAATTGCTAAAGAGCAGCTTTTAGAGGAGTACCCTAATTTTGTTCTACATATCATCGATACTAAATGTGCTTCCATGGGTTTTGGATTGGTGGTTTATAAAGCTGCTTTAATGGCTAGGGAAGGAAAGTCCATAGATGAGATAGTGGAAAAAACCGTATTTAATGCTAAGCATATGGAACATATATTTACAGTTGATGATTTGGAATATTTACAAAGGGGTGGTAGGGTAAGCCGTTCCGCTGCATTTATTGGTGGTATATTAAACATTAAACCCATATTAAATGTTGAAGATGGTAAGCTTATTCCCATTGATAAGGTTAGGGGTAGACAAAAGGCTTTTAAAAGAATGCTCGACCTCATTCAAGAAAGAGGCATTAATCTTTCGGAGCAGATCATAGGTATTAGTCATGGAGATGATATGGAAGCAGTAAATAAATTTAAGCAAATGATGGAATTGGAATTCGGTTGTAAAGAGTTTATTATTAACAACATAGGATGCGCCGTAGGAGCCCATTCAGGCCCAGGGACTTTGGCGATATTTTTTATGAATAAGTAAATATAAAAACAGCTGGCTAGATACATAGTCAGCTGTTTTTGTGTTTTTTGTAGGGGACACAGGCTACACTGTTTGAAAGCATAAAACATTACCACCACTTACACCACTTAGCGCCACTTGCACCACTTTGCTCCTTTGGAGGGATTATTGGAACACAGACACCACAGCAAAGGCCGACACAGATACCACTGTTTAAAAGATTTTTTAATGGTAGGAGAGGGGTTCCTATCGGAATTTTTTGTTATTAATATTTATTCTGTAGTTCTAGAATCGTTTTCTTCTACAAAAAACATAAGACCTTTCCACACTAACCTACACTAAAAAATACAAAAATCGTACGAACACAAAAACCAAACAGCCTTGCTTCAGTGAGACCCACAAAATGCTCAACCTTAACCGTGTCAAAGGTTTTAGACATATAAAACAAAACAATTGGCATCGGAAACACACGGAACTTAACTATTCTCTGCTTACTGCTGGGTCTTTATAAGGTTTTGTACCCATACCCAAACACACTTCACCCTTCACCCTTCACCCTTCACCCATCACTCAAACGTAGGCAAGGCTTTAGCCTTGCGGAAGGATGGTTATCTCTCTTTGACAGGACAATCAAAATTATGTAAGTAGGAACACGGACACCACAGGAAAAACTTTCACAGATACCACTGTTTAAAAGATTTTTAATGGTAGGAGAGGGGTTCTATCTGTATTTTTTATTTTGGATTTTATGCTGTAGTTCTAGAGTTGTTTTCTTTTGCAATAAAAAACATAAAACCTTTTAACACTAACCTGCACTAAAAAATACAAAAATCGTACGAACTTGAAAACTAACAGCCCTACATCTGTGCGACATTCAAGATGCTCAACCTTAACCGTGTCAAAGGTTTTAGACATAAAGAGACAAAACAATTGGCATCGGAAACACACGGAACTTAACCATCTGGGCTTACTGCTGGGTCTTTAATAAATTAATAAATAAAAAAAAGACCAGCATCAGTTCCATAATTAATTCAATCCCTAAGACACAGTATGTACAATAAGTAGTTGTTTCAGTGGTTAAAGTAAAGACCCACAAAAATAGCCCCAATATCCGAGAAGATCTGTGAAGACCCGTGGCCAAATAATGCCCTTGCCCTTGTTCTTGCCTTTCCATCTGGGTCAATCCCAACGCTAAAGCATTGGGCTACAGGGAGTGTGGGGCTGTCTATCCGTGGCTATGTCTTATAGACCCAGCATCAGTTCCATAATTAATTTCACGCCCTACGACCCAGCATGTAGCAAAAAGTAGCAGTTTCAGTTGCAATATAAAGGACCAACAAAAATAGCCACCATATCCGAGAAGATCCGTGATGATACGTGACCGCTTGTTTTGTTGTTGTACTCATAAACTCCTACTCTCCCTTGTCTTGACGGAGTTAGTTGTGAAAATGTTCTCAATATACATAAAACAGTACAAGAATTATTTGTGGTACACAATATAAAAACTATTGTACAATAGGGTAAAAACTGTTATAGTGAGTATATAATTTTTACTTAAACAGTGTTATAATAAAAACATCTAATAAGTCAAAATTCTCTTAGGAGGTAGATATATATGATGAATACATTTTGGAAAGGTTTTAAAGAAGGTAATTGGACAAATGAAGTGGATGTAAGGGATTTCATTCAAAGAAATTATATAGCATACCAGGGTGATTCAAGTTTTTTAGTTGAACCTACAGAAAAGACAAAGAGGTTATGGGACAAGGCCACTGTCCTTTTAAAAGAAGAACTAAAAAAAGGTGTTATATCCATTGATACTAAAACAGTTTCAGGTATAGCAGCGTATGGCCCTGGGTTTCTAGATAAGGAAGATGAAGTAATTGTAGGTTTTCAAACAGATGAGCCCCTAAAAAGAATTGTAAACCCCTTTGGTGGCATTCGCATGGCAGTTGATGCAGCTGAAAGCTATGGATATAAAGTGGATGAGAATATAATTGATACATTCTCAAAATACAGAAAGACCCATAATCAAGGGGTTTTTGATGCCTATACAGATGAAATGAAACTGGCGAGAAAAGCTGGAGTGGTTACAGGACTACCAGACGCCTATGGTAGAGGTAGAATTATTGGAGACTATAGACGCTTAGCCCTCTATGGTACAGAATTTTTATATGCCCAAAAGAAAAAAGAGCTAAAAGAAATAAAAGGGGTAATGCTAGAAGAAAGCATTCGACTACGGGAAGAAGTTCAAGAACAATTGCGTGCATTGAAAGAAATGGAAGAAATGGCTTTAAGCTATGGCTTTGATGTCACTAAACCTGCCCAAAATGCCCAAGAGGCAGTGCAATGGGTTTATTTTGGATACCTTGCTGCCATTAAGCAACAAAATGGTGCAGCCATGTCCTTAGGTAGAGTTAGTAGCTTTTTAGATATCTATATCGAAAGGGATCTTCAAAATGGTACCATCACAGAGCAAGATGCTCAGGAATTAATCGATCAGTTTGTAATCAAGCTAAGGCTGGCAAGACATTTAAGAACTCCAGATTATAACGAACTTTTTGCTGGGGACCCAACTTGGGTTACAGAGGCCATTGGTGGTATGGGATTAGATGGTAGAACCTTGGTAACAAAAAACAGTTTTAGGTTTTTGTATACCTTAGTCAATCTAGGCCCTGCACCTGAACCTAACATGACAGTTTTATGGTCAAGCCAATTGCCTGAGAAGTTCAAGGAGTTTTGTGCTGAGCTATCAATTAAAACTGATTCCATTCAGTATGAAAATGATGATATTATGCGTCCAACCTTTGGGGATGATTATGGTATCGCATGTTGTGTATCTGCAATGAAGATAGGTAAACAAATGCAATTTTTCGGTGCTAGGGCAAACCTTGCCAAGGCATTGCTTTATGCAGTAAATGGTGGTATGGATGAAAAACTAAACAAACAAGTGGCTCCAAAGCTTGATTTGCCCCAAGGGGAGTATCTCAACTATGATGATGTTTTGAATAAATTTGAGAAAGTAATGGAATGGCTTGCAGATGTCTATGTAAACACAATGAACGTAATTCATTATATGCATGATAAATATGCCTATGAATCATCAATGTTAGCCCTACATGACAGGGATGTGGAAAGGCTTATGGCCTTTGGAATTGCTGGTCTTTCAGTGGTGGCAGATTCATTGAGTGCAATAAAATATAGCAAGGTTAAAGTTATAAGAGAAGATGGGATAGCCACAGATTTTGAAGTTGAAGGTGATTTCCCTAAATTCGGCAATGATGATGATAGGGTAGATGAAATTGCAGTGTATGTGGTAGACAAATTTATGAATGAATTGAGAAAACATCCCACATACCGCAATGCTACCCACACATTATCCATACTAACCATTACTTCAAATGTGGTATATGGTAAAAAGACAGGTTCTACACCTGATGGTAGAAAGGTGGGCGAACCCTTTGCCCCAGGGGCGAACCCAATGCATGGAAGGGATTTAAACGGAGCCTTAGCTTCACTTAACTCCGTTGCAAAAATCCCTTACCAAAATTGCATGGACGGTGTTTCAAATACCTTCACAGTGGTACCAGAAACCATTGGAAAAAACCATGACCAAAGGATTGCAAACCTTGTGGGCATCCTAGATGGATATTTTGAGCAAAATGCACATCACTTAAATGTAAATGTTTTAAATAGAGCAACATTAGAGGATGCCATGGAAAACCCCGAAAATTATCCATCCCTAACCATTAGAGTATCAGGTTACGCTGTAAACTTCAGTCGACTATCCAAAGCCCAACAACAAGAAGTTATATCAAGAACATTCCACGAAAGGGTATAAAATGACAACGGCAAGGGTTCATTCAATTGAAACCATGGGGCTAGTGGATGGTCCGGGGATAAGGACAGTGATATTTTTACAAGGATGTAAGTTAAGATGTCTTTATTGTCATAACCCTGACACTTGGAATACAGATGGTGGCAAGGAAATGACAGTGGAAGAGTTAATTAAGGTTGTAAAAAGGTATAAGGTATATTATAAAAGTACCGGGGGGGTAACTGTATCTGGGGGTGAACCCCTATTACAACCAGAGTTTTTACTTGAGTTTTTCAAGGCATGTAAAAAAGAAGGTATTCACACAACACTGGATACCGCAGGTCACGGATTCGGAGACTATGATGAGATATTAAAATACACAGATCTTGTTTTATTAGATATAAAGGCAACAGATGATGAAGGATATAAAAAGATGACCTGCAACAGCAATGAAAGGTTTCTTAAATTTCTAGAAGCAGTAAATTGCACAAAAACCCATGTTTGGATCAGGCATGTGGTGGTGCCAGGTATTAACGACAGTGAAGAAAATATTATAAAGTTAGCAGGAATAATCAACACCATAGAAACAACCCAAAAGGTTGAGTTATTACCATATCACACCCACGGGGTTAGAAAATACAAAGAGTTAAATATTAAATACCCATTAGAAGGGGTAAAGCCTTTAGATGAGGATCGATTCATGTATTTAAACAAAGTATTATCACAAAGTCTGACCCTAGGACACACAGGATACGAAAGATTAGGATAGAAAATATACCCCAGCCCCAACGCTGGGGTATATTAATACCCAAAATCCGCCCAAGGTAAACCATGGGCTTCGGTGTTTTGTGGATGGAAGTACCCTTGGCTATGTTTTTTTGGTTGATAAAAATAGGTTTGATGATTTTTGGCTATATATCCCATAGAATACTAATTTTTACTGGACAATTTAAAAAAGTATGCTATAATTAAGTGTTTAGA
>CAYYRM010000093.1:0-9378 GCA_964474005.1 uncultured Eubacteriales bacterium | reverse complement strand
TGCTTGAGATTATTAGTAGGTTGTAAGAAAAAAAAGTCTACATCGCAAAAAGCTTGTATAGGTAATTTCTTCCCCAACCTTATATTCGTTTTTATCAGCTGTTTTAGTGATAGAAATACCAGGGATGTTACACTTTGCTCCACTGCTTGCTTTAACATCATGCTGTTTTCCATCAACTAGTATTTTCACTGTATTTGGTCCTGCTTTTGTTTCTGTTTCAAAAAAAACAATGGAATTAGCCTCTACTATTAGTTCATCTGTCAACTCTGTACCCACCAGTTCCCAAGTGAAAAGAATATCAAAATCATTATTGTTAGTTACTCTCCATCTCCTAGAAAAATCGGGATCTTCAGAGCACATTGAGGTTAGGCGTAACTTTTCATAAACTATGGCTGTATCAAAATCTGTTATTTTTGTTTCATTGTAAGTTACTTCAACTTCTGCCCTATTAGCAAAAGGAAATACAGTACCACTAGGGATTTTGTAAGATAACTCAATGGTAACACTTTCATCCACATCCAGTTCTTCAATTACTCTTTCCAAATTTAGGGTTTCATCAGTTACATCTATGTTGCTTAATGGTACATTACCGATATTACGTATAGTAATAAAATACTTAATTGTTTCCCCTACACGGGCATACATATCAGAAACTTCTTTTTCTATTTCAATATTAGGATATGCTTGTTCATCAATTATTACTGTGCAGGTTTCACTCCAAAGGACACCAATGCCTGGATGACCTTCCCTTTGGTAAGCCATGAACTTGTAGTTTCCACTTGCTGTAACTTCATAGTCAATAACATAGCTTTCCCCAGAATTTAAAGCTGGAATAACTCCTTCTGCCACCTTGGTCCCATTTTTAGGATTCCCTGTTTCAGCATACCAAAGCTCCCATATTGTAGTCCCTTCCATGGGTCTAGAATCAGCTCCATTGATCACCTTTGCACTTACTATGTTTCCGTCTGTGACTTTACAGCAGTATGATTCATCAAAGGAAAGTGAGCTACGATCCCAGTCAGGTCTTCCTTCAGGTTTAGCCTGGGCCATTGGGATGCTTAATAGGTTAGTCATTACCATTAAGAATGCTAAAGATAGTGCCAGTATTAATTTACTACTTTTCAAATAATTTCACCTCCGTAATTTTTTGAGTTTCGTTACTCGGTGAAATATATTCATGTAATTTGATAATGTGTACAATAAAATGAAAAAATGAAAAATTTTTAATAAGTATTACTGATAGCGAAATATTACTAGTCATATATGGAAACATATGCTATAATTTTGCTATAAATTATTTATATCCCAACACTTTTAAGGGGGTGTCCTTGATGGCTTACAAAATTTCAGAAGCATGTATTGAGTGTGGTGCTTGTGAAGGAAGTTGCCCAGTTTCAGCTATTTCCGCAGGTGATGGTCAATACATAATTGATGCAGATGCGTGCATTGATTGCGGAGCATGTGAAGATAGCTGCCCAGTAGAGGCAATATCCGCGTAGTTTCATTTGTCCAAAAAACAGGACCGACAAAAGTCGGTCCTGTTTTTTTAAAAAAATTAGCCACGGATCAACACGGATCTAAAGGGTTTCGCTCTTTTTGAGGGTCTTTAATTAATTAGCCACTGAAACAATTAATTCTAGAACTGATGCTGGGACAAAGAACTCAAATTAATTTTAGAATTGATGCTGGGCCTTTTTTTAATACATACAAAATGGTCTAACATGCTCGTATGCCTTTTGTTTTTTATAGTGAAGTATAGTGTGAAAAAGGTTTTTATCTTAAAACCTCAGGTTATTATCAAAGTGCTGTTGGTGGTTGTTTTTAGGGTCTTTTTTTTATTTAGCCACGGATCAACACGGATCTAAAGGGTTTCGCTCTTTTTGAGGGTCTTTAATTAATTAGCCACTGAAACAATTAATATCTGAACTGATGCTGGGTCATAGGGCTTCAATTAATTTTAGAACTGATGCTGGGTCACTTTTATAATACATGCAAAATGAACTAAGTACCTCGTATGTTTTTGTATTTTTTAGTGAAGGATAGTGTGTTTTAAAGCCTCAGATGGTTAACAAAGTGGTGATAGTGGTGCTAAGTGGTGTAAGTGGTGGAGGGTTGTATGTTTTATTATATTTATAAATAAAGACCCAGCAGTAAGCCCAGATAGTTGATTTCAGTGCGTTTTCGATGCCATTTCTTTTAATTTAATATATCAACATCTCTCTAGAAAAACCCAATTACTGAAACATATAAATACAGATAGAACATAATACCAACCAAATAAAAAAATCTTTCAAAAACAGTGGTGTCTGTGAAAGCTTTCCCTGTGGTGTCCGTGTTCCCATCACTCCCAAATCAAACAGCAAAATTCTTCATATCAACGTGACATCTTATAGTATGCATGGAAGCAGGATTTTTTCTCAGAAATGTAGAAATCTAACTATAGGAGGGGATTTAGATGGCAAAAATGTCTAGATTATTTAAAATTCTAACATCAATTCAAAGGAGTAGAAAAACCGCTCAACAATTGGCAGAGGAATGTGAAGTAACACCAAGAAGCATATATCGATACATAGAAGACCTTGAAGAAGCGGGTATACCCATTGATAAAGAAAATGGTTTTATTATAAAAGAAGGTTTCTTTGTGCCACCCATGGCTTTTACCCCAGAAGAGGCAATCGCC
This sequence comes from uncultured Eubacteriales bacterium, assembly GCA_964474005.1. Taxonomy (GTDB): domain Bacteria; phylum Bacillota; class Proteinivoracia; order Proteinivoracales; family Proteinivoracaceae; genus Alkalicella. Next base: position 6,698 of record CAYYRM010000093.1, on the reverse strand, counting down.
ATATTAGTGGCTTTGGACTCATATAGTAAATCATACGATACCGCAATAAAAAGTGCCCAAGAAAAAATTGCTACGGTATTAAATAAAAGTCATAAAGATGTGGAAAATAACTTAAAAGATAGAATCATGGCAATGGAAAAACCTAGGGTGGACTATAATTGTTATGAAAAGGTTTTCGCTGATTTTAGGCATGCCATTATGAACTGTATTTCTGTCCAAATTACGTATAATTCCTTAAGCAGTGGAGTGACAAAAAGATTAATTGACCCTTATGCAATGTTTTCTAGGGATAAATTTTGGTATATAATTGGCTATTGCCACATGAGAGATGAACTTTTGCTTTTTAGGGTTGACCGAATAGAAGATCACATTGTTCAATTTCAAAGTAAGTTTTTAAGACCACAGCACTTTTCCGTATCATCATATATGGGCAATGCATGGAATGTTGAAAGGGGTAGTGAAGAATTCAAACTGGTTGTTAAGTTTAATAAAGACTCCGCACCACTAATTAAAAATAATATTTTTCACCATACACAAACCCTTGAAGATCTACCAGATGGAAGCAGCATCTTTAAAGCTCAAGTTTCAGGGGAAAGGGAAATAATAATGTGGTTACTAAGTTTTGGTAGTGATGTTGAGATTATAGAACCAATTGGTTTAAGAAATAAAGTAAAGGATCGAATAAACAGAATGAGTGCCTTATATAAGTAATTTTAAAAAGAGAATGATAAAATAACCATAAATAGTAAAAACTACCTTAGGGTAGTTTATTTTTTTATTGTTTATATATAATTTATATTACTGCCTATTAATGGTGAGGATATTGCTCTTGAAAAAGGTGGTAGTTTAAATTATAATTATTACCAAGTAATAATATTAGATTTTATAAATAGATAATATAAGGAGGACTAAACATGGGGCTTAAAGTGAAAATTGCAGGTGTAGGCTACAGTGTACCTGATAAAATACTTACCAATAAGGATTTAGAAAAAATGGTTGATACCTCTGATGAGTGGATAACCCAAAGGACTGGTATCAAAGAAAGAAGGATTGCCAGGGAGGACCAACCCACTTCCTTTTTTGCCACAGAAGCCTCCCAAAGGGCACTAAAAATGGCCAACGTTGCCCCTGAGGATATAGATTTAATCATTGTTGGAACTGTTACACCTGATATGTTCTTTCCATCCACAGCTTGTATAGTACAAAAGAACTTAGGAGCTCAAAAGGCTGCGGCCTTTGACTTAGAAGCTGCTTGTACAGGTTTTATTTACGGGTTGGCAGTGGGTTCTCAGTTTATAGAAACGGGACTATATAAAAATGTTCTGGTAATAGGTGCAGAAACCCTATCTAAAATAACTGACTATGAAGATAGAAATACTTGTATATTATTTGGTGATGGCGCCGGTGCTGTTGTTCTAACAACATCTGAAGAGGAACAAATACTCTCCTTAGATTTAGGTGCCGATGGCAGGGGCGGAGACCTGTTGTCAAAGCCAGCAGGGGGCTCTCTAAAGCCCTATAGCCTTGTAACTTTAGAAAATAGAGAAAATTATATAAAGATGGCTGGTCAAGAGGTATTTAAATTTGCTGTGAAAACCATGAATGAAACCAGTAAACGTTGTTTAGAAAAAGCTAACCTAACCAATAAGGAATTAGACTTCTTCATACCCCACCAAGCTAACAATAGGATAATTGAATCTGCAGTAAAAAGGTTGGAGATTTCAGAAGATAAGGTATATATCAATTTACAAAAGTATGGGAACATGTCTGCTGCCTCTATCCCAGTTGCTTTGGCAGAAGCAGTGGAAGCAGGTTTGATCAAAAAAGGGGATAAGGTTTTAATGGTGGGCTTTGGTGGAGGATTGACTTGGGGTGGAGCTTTAATTAAATGGTAGGAGGAAAATAAAATGGTAAAGACAAAAATTTGTGATTTATTAGGTATAGAATATCCAATAATTCAAGGTGGAATGGCTTGGCTAGCTACATACGAATTGGCTGCTGCAGTTTCTGAAGCAGGGGGCCTAGGTATCATAGGGGCTGGGAACGCTCCAGCTGATTGGGTAGCTGACCAAATTGATAAGTTAAGGGAAAGAACCAATAAACCCTTTGGTGTTAATGTAATGCTACTATCTCCATTTGCCGCAGACGTAATAGATGTAGTTGTGGAGAAAAAGGTACCCGTTGTAACAACAGGTGCTGGTAACCCTGGACCCTTTGTGGATAAGCTTAAAAAAGCTGGTTGCAAGATTATTCCCGTTGTGGCTTCTGTGGCACTGGCAAAGCGAATGGAGAGACTTGAGGTGGATGCAATGATTGCCGAAGGTACTGAAGCAGGTGGTCATATCGGTGATTTAACAACAATGGTTATGACTCCTCAGATAGTTGATGCTGTATCTGTACCTGTGATAGCAGCTGGGGGGATTGCAGATGGAAGAGGCTTTGCAGCAGCTTTAGCCTTAGGTGCCCAAGGGATACAAGTGGGTACTAGATTTGTATGTGCAATTGAATGTATTGCCCATGACGCTTACAAGCAAATGTTTGTAAAGGCAAAGGATAGGGATACAGTGGTTACAGGTAGGAGTACAGGACATCCAGTTAGGGGGATTAAGAACAAGTTCTCTAAGGAATTTGAAAAGAAGGAAAAAGAGGGTATTTCTGTTGCAGAACTGGAACTTCTAGGAGCAGGGAAGTACAGACTTGCAGCCATTGAAGGTGATGTGGTGGAAGGTACTATATTGGCAGGTCAGGTGGCAGCAATGGTCACTAAAGTAGAACCAGCAAAGGATATTATTGAAGAAATGGTTAGGGATTGCTATAACACCATAAAATTTATGGGGAGGTTTCATGGTGAATAAAATTGCATTTGTTTTCCCAGGACAAGGAGCCCAATATGTTGGAATGGGCAAGGATTTAATTGAGGGTAATCCACTGGCAAAAAACATTATGGAAAAAGCCAAGGGTATCTTAAAAGAGGATTTGGAAAATATTATTATAAACGGTCCAAAAGAGATATTAGATAGGACAGAGAATACACAACCAGCCATACTAACCATAAGTTATATTTTAACTGAGATGTTAAAAAATGAAGGGATAACCCCCAAAGGGGTTGCAGGATTAAGTTTAGGGGAGTACAGCGCCCTTGTTTGTTCTGAAGTCCTTACCTTTGAGGATGCATTACCCTTAGTTAGAAAAAGGGCCCAACTGATGCAAACAGCAGTGCCAGTGGGCGTAGGAGGCATGGTTGCTTTAGTTGGTACTGATATAGAGGGTATCAATAACCTTTTAGCTGATATAAAAAGCGGATATGTTGCAGTGGCAAACTACAACTGCCCTGGGCAGTATGTGGTAACGGGCGAGGTAAGGGCATTGGAAGAAGTAGTTGAAAAGGCCAAAAGTTTCGGGGTAAGAAGAGCTATACCATTAGATGTAAGTGGACCATTTCACTCAAAACTTTTATCCGATGCTGGTAAGAAGCTAGGTGAATATTTCAATAGTATTAGTTTTAATGAACCGGTTTTGGATACCTATAATAATGTTAATGCAAAGACTTATACCAGTGTAATGGATATTAAGACTCTACTGGTAAAACAAGTAAGTAGCTCAGTGCTTTGGCAACAAACCATTGAAAATATGATTAAAGATGGATTTACAGGATTTGTGGAAGTAGGTCCACAAAAAACCTTATCTGCCCTGATAAAAAAGATATCTAAGGATGTTTGGGTAGCTAATGTGGAGGATGTAAATACCTTTGAAGAATTCATCAAAGGTTTTAAGGAGGGTAATTATGAAGCTTAAGGGAAAGGTAGCAGTTGTAACAGGAGCCTCAAGGGGAATAGGAAAGGCCATTGCCCTTAGCCTTGCAAATGAAGGTGCTAAGGTTGTTATTAATTATAATTCTAATGAAGAAGAAGCAAATAAAGTGGTTGAAACCATAAAATCATTTGGAAGTGAAGCCGTAGCGGTGAAAGCTAATATTGCGGATTTTAATGCAGCACAAGAAATGATTGAAAAAACTGTTGAAGCTTTTGGCACGGTGGATATTCTAGTGAATAATGCAGGTATCACCAAGGATAACTTACTTTTAAGAATGTCAGAGCAAGATTTTGACCAGGTTATTGATGTTAATCTAAAAGGATATTTTAACTGTACAAAGGCAGTTTCCCGTTTGATGCTTAAAAATAAATCAGGTAAAATCATAAATATCACTTCAGTTATTGGCATTACAGGAAACACAGGGCAAGCCAATTATGCTGCAGCAAAGGCTGGGGTAATAGGTTTTACAAAATCCTTAGCAAAGGAATTCGGTTCTAAGGGCATAAATGTTAATGCTGTGGCTCCTGGATATATTCAAACTGATATGACAGATAAGCTACCTGATAATATTAAAGAAAAAATAGCTGAGAATATTCCTTTAAAATCACTGGGTAATCCTGAGGATGTGGCCAACTTAGTAGGATTCTTAGCCAGTGAAGACAGTCGTTATATCACAGGGCAGGTAATTTCAGTAGATGGTGGCATGGCCATTTAAATCTAAAGGAGGAGAAAAAAATGAAACAAAGAGTTGTGGTTACTGGTCTTGGTGTAATTACACACATTGGAAATACTGTAGAAGATTTTTGGAATAATTTATTAAATGGTAAATCTGGGGTAGACTATATAAGCTACTTTGATACAGCAGATTTCCCTACAAAAATCGCCGCCCAAGTTAAAGACTTTGACATAGAAAAATACATGGATAAAAAAGATGCAAAAAAAACCGATAGATTTGTGCAATTTGGTGTAGGTGCAGCAGTGGAAGCTTGGAAAGATGCTGATTTTAAAGAGGACCAATACAATCCTGAAAGGGTTGGGGTTTTGGTGGGCTCAGGTATCGGTGGTTTAGATACATTGGAAGAACAGCATAAGATTTTTTTAAGTAAAGGTGTAAGAAGGGTAAGTCCATTTTTTGTACCCATGATGATCTCAAACATGGCTTCGGGACAAATCTCCATAACATTGGGAGCTAAAGGACCTGTAAGTTCAGTGGTAACAGCTTGTGCCACGGGCACCAATGCCATTGGTGATGCATTTAAGACTATCCAAAGGGGCGATGCAGATGTAATGGTTGCTGGTGGAACAGAAGCATCTATTACACCCATGGGCCTAGGAGGCTTTTGTGCAGCCAGGGCCGTTTCCACCAACAATGAAAACCCACAGAAGGCCAGTAGACCTTTTGATAAGGATAGGGATGGTTTTGTAATGGGTGAAGGTGCAGGTGTGGTAATCCTTGAATCCTTGGAGCACGCTCAAAAGAGGGGAGCTAAAATCTATGCCGAAGTAGTGGGTTACGGAGTATCCTCTGATGCATTCCATATGGTGCAACCTGCCCCAGGTGGAGAGGGTGGAGCTAGGGCCATGCAATTGGCCATTAACGATGCAGGAATTACCCCTGACAAGGTGGAATACATCAATGCCCATGGTACAAGTACAGATTTTAATGATAGGCTGGAAACTGAGGCTATTAAAAAGATATTTGGGGAGCATGCTTACAATTTAAACATCAGTTCAACAAAATCCATGACAGGTCATCTTTTAGGTGCAGCTGGGGCCATAGAGTTAATTGCAGCAATTAAGTCTATCCAAGAAAGTAAAATACATCCAACAATTAACTATGAAACACCAGATCCAGATTGTGACCTGAATTATACTCCTAATGTCCCAGTTGAGCGGGAAGTAAACTATGCAATGTCCAATTCCCTAGGATTTGGAGGCCATAATGCTACTTTGGTGGTGAAAAAATGGAAAAACTAGAGAATCTAAGTTTTGAAGATATAAAGAAGATTATTCCCCATAGATACCCATTTTTATTAATAGATAAAATAGAAACCGTAGAGCCAGGGAAAAGTGCTGTGGGATACAAGAACGTAACTGGAAATGAAGAATTTTTTAATGGACATTTTCCTGATTATCCTGTGATGCCTGGGGTATTAATAATAGAGGCATTGGCACAGGTAGGAGCAGTGGCGATACTTTCTAAGGAAGAAAACAAAAACAAGCTTGCTTTTTTTGCAGGTTTGGATAAAGTGCGTTTTAAAAGACAAGTAAAGCCGGGAGATGTGTTAAAATTAGAGGTGGAGATCCTATCACAAAGGGGACCCATAGGTCGTGGAAATGGCACTGTAACTGTGGATGGGAAAGTGGCAGTTACAGGTGAACTAATGTTTGCAATAGCAGACAAAAGCCAAGTTTAAGGAGGAAATTTAAGTGAAGGTAGAAGAGATATTAAAGATAATTGAGGCCCTGAGCAAAACTGATTTAACAGAGTTTTCCCTAGAACAAAAGGATTTTACCCTGAAAATGGGCAAAGGCACCACATATGTTACTTTGGATAATGTAAAACCACAGGTTATGGCAGAGGCTCCAGTTCAAAAGGCACTGGTGCAACAGCAAATTGAAACCCAAACACAAGTTTCAGAAACCATAGATAAAATGGATAATCTTATTAAAATTACATCCCCTATGGTGGGCACATTTTACCAATCTCCATCACCAGAGTCTCCAGCATTTGTTAAAGTAGGAGATTCAGTGGATAAAGGTGATGTATTGTGTATTATTGAGGCAATGAAATTGATGAATGAAATTGAGTCCCATGAAAAAGGAAAAATTGTCAAAGTACTAGTTGAAAATGTGGAACTTGTTGAATATGATCACACCTTGTT
>CAYYRM010000092.1:0-9434 GCA_964474005.1 uncultured Eubacteriales bacterium | reverse complement strand
TGGCAAGCTGGGGATGGAATAACCCAAGTCCAGCTTGTTAGAACGGTCAACCAAACTATTTATTATTAAAAAACTCAATAAAAAATCTAAAACCCAGATTTAAGTGGATTAAATCTGGGTTTGTCTGCAGTCTGAAACTAGCTAATACATAGCTAGTTTTTTGAATTTATGGCATAAAGAAAAGTATAAAATAGTTGAAACTTTGTTGTAAAATATTTACTCTAATAAGTGAGGGGCATAAGGGAGGAAGTGATGATATATGCATAATATAATAATCATAGAAATTGAACATACCCCAATTTGATAAAAAAACCATTCAAAATAAGGATAAAATAAGGATTTAGATTAACATCTATTTATTTATAACAAAAAGGAAACTCTCTAAAAACCAAAATTCCTTGAAGGAATATCGGGCTATTTGTCGAATTATCTTTGTTGTAGGTTTAATGGAGAGGGGAGCTAATTTTGATTGAAATTAAAAATGTAAGCAAGAAATATAATGGCAGTAATGCCATTGCTTTGGAAGAAATGTCTTTACAACTGAGCACAGGTGAATTTGTATTTTTAGTGGGACCCAGTGGTGCAGGGAAAAGCACATTGATAAAGCTCATGTTTAGAGAACAATTGCCCACAAAGGGAAGCATTTACTTTGACAACAAGGATATTGCAAAATATAGTAAGATGGAGCTTTTAGAACATCGCCGTAGAATAGGGATGGTATTTCAAGATTATAAACTAATAAAACAAAAAACTGTTTTTGAAAATGTGGCCTTTGCTCTAGAAGTATTGGGACGTTCTCCCAAGGAAATCAAACAAAAGGTGCCTGCTGCTTTAGAGAAGGTTGGGCTTGCCCATAGGGCAAATGCATTTCCCAAAGAACTTTCCGGGGGAGAGCAGCAAAGGGTAGGGATTGCCAGAGCAATTGTAAAGGATCCTGTACTGATTTTAGCCGATGAACCAACGGGCAATTTGGATAGGGATAATGCCCTATACTTAATGCAACTGTTCGAAAAAATTAATCTAGAAGGAACAACGGTTGTGATTGCCACACATGCTTGGGACCTTGTGGACCTTCTGCAAAAACGGGTGGTGGCACTATCTGGTGGTAAGTTGACCAGGGATGAGCAGGGGGGGTATGATCATGAATAGATATTCTTTTAAGTATTGTATGCGTCAAAGCTTCCTTTCCCTTACTAGGAACTCCTGGCTAGCGGTTATTACCTCAGGATTGATTGCAATTTCCCTAGCTATTTTAGGTGGTTTTTTATTGGTCACAACAAATGTTAATCAATTTATATACAATGTTGAATCAAATGTGGAGATAAGTGTATTTCTATATGATGGGGTTAATGTAGCCGCTGTTGAGGCAAGGCTTGATAGTTTAGAAGGTGTTGTAAGTCACACCTTTGTATCAAAGGAAGAGGGTTTACTTGATTTTTCTAAAACAATGGGAGATCCATCCCTATTAAGGGATTTAGAGGGAGATAATAATCCTTTGCCTGACTTGATTCGTGTTCGTGTTTCTGATCCAGAGCAGGTGGCAGTAATAGCTGAAAAGATAAAGGGATATTCTGAAGTGGAAATGGTGGATTTTGGTGAGGAGCTGGTCACCCTTTTAATGCAAATAACCAGTCGACTTAATTCCATATTTTTGATACTAGGTATTTCCATAGCCCTAGGGGCGGTGTTTTTGGTAGTAACAATAATTCGTCTTTCTGTGGTGGCACGACAAGATGAAGTAACTGTAATGAAATACTTAGGTGCCAGCGACTGGTATATCCGCTTTCCTTTCCTCATGGAGGGGATGGTTATGGGCTGGGCTGGAACCCTAATAGCAATTGCAGCCCTCAGTTTAATATATGGGCATTTAGTATCATCTTTTAATCAAGATGCATTGACACTTTTATTTCAACCTGTCACAGATATGGCAAGACTTTTACCTATATTTATAGGATTGATGGTTGTAGGTACCCTAATGAGTGGGTTGGCAAGTTTTGTGTCCATTCGAAAATACCTGAAGGTTTAATGGTGCCATGAAGGAGGGGATAAACATGCGCCGTTTTGTAAGTATATTAATTTTGACCACACTTTTTTTCATGTCCTTTGAAAATGGGATTTATAAACCCGTTTATGGTAATACAGTAAAAACCCAAGAAACTGTGGATGATATCAAAGACGAAATTGCGGAATTTGAAGAAATGATCAAGTTACTTAACGAGGATATTGAAAATAGATTAAAACGAATTGATGAACTGGATCTAGAGCTAGCTGCAATCCAAAGGGACATGGAAAAAAACAGTATCATTTTAGAAGAAGCACAGGTCCGATTAGATGAAAACACACAAAAATTCGGGGGACGAGTTCGAAGCGCCTATATGAAGGGTGGAGCCTCCTATCTTGAAATCCTACTGGAGGCTGATAATTTTGGTGATTTGATTGTTAGATTAGCCTATTTAACAAGGATACTAAATCGGGATGCAGAATTGGTTGGTGGAATTCGGGAAGAAAAGGCCATTATTGAAGAAAAACAATTGGCTATTGAGGCTCAGTACAAAAAAATAGAAGATCGCCGCTTCCAGATGGAAGCAGAGAGACGAAACTTAGAAGATCAACGGGCCACTGTAAATGCTTTACTGGCAGATTCAAGGGACAAGCTGACTAAGGTTCCCCAATTGGAGCGAAACCCAGTGTATGGAGTTATCATAGACAATCACCCCAGTGCCAGACCACAACACGGATTATCCCAAGCAAGTATAGTGTATGAGTATGAAGTGGAAGGCCGTATAACCCGTCTTTTAGCACTTTTTTCAACACTTCCTAACAAAGTTGGTCCTATCCGTAGCGCTAGGGAACACAGCACCATGTTGGCCTGGGAGCACAACGTGAATTTTATTTTTGCCGGTGCCAGTAAAGACAACTTAGATAGGATAGCTGAGTGGGGAGTTAGCAGTACCAATGCAAATGTACATTCAGCCTTTTACCGTGATACATCTCGGCGTGCGCCCCATAATTTGTATGTTAATTTGTCCACTTTAAATAGGGCTGCAGCTTCATCCCCTGCGGTAATCCGCCCTGGGAATTTAACCAGGCAAGGGACAGCTGCCAATTTAGTATCCATACAATACAGTCCCACATATAAGGTTTCATATCAATACAACACACAGATGGGTGCATATAGGCGATTGGTTAATGACAATGCCCATTTAGATGGAACTGGAGAAGCCATATGGGCGAGGAACGTAATTATTCAGTACACAGCTCATCCCACTGACATATTTGGACGTCCAACCCCTGAAGTTGTTGGGGAGGGAATCATAGATTACTATGCAAAGGGTCAGCACTTTAAAGGTACTTGGAAAAAAGACAGCCCCAATGCTCCAACACGCTTCTTCTATGAAGACGGTCAAGAAATAGAGCGTATTTACGGTCAAACATGGATACAAATTGCAAGGGCAAAATAAAACTCAAGCTTTTGGAGGGCACTGAAAAAGGTCTTATCTTTTAAGACTGCTCAAAAATCTTCAGATTCTAGGCGCAAGAAAGTCCATCACCGCAGCGTATATGTAATACGTGAGGATGATGGACTTTTGCAGTAACGACGAAGATGGAGGTTTTTCAGCAGTCTAGCTTTTGGCCTGAATTTTTTGTAAAGATATAGCTGAAGGAAAAAGGGGGAAGTAAAATGAACTTAAATGTGATTGAAAATTATATAATAAACTTATTTGAAACCAAAGACAACAAAGATTTTCACAAAGAAAGTGGAGTTACTGTTCGTGCAAAGGAAGAGATACAGAGGATTGGCTACTGTACTAATTTGAATTTAGATACAGTGGAGGAAGCTAAAAAAAACAATATTGACTTGCTCATTACCCATCACGATGCTTGGGATTTTGTTTATGGACTTAAGGAAGCGTGTACAAATAAGCTACTGGAATATGGAATATCACACTATTTCAATCACTTACCATTGGATGACTGTGATTTTGGTACAAACAATACCCTTTTAGATAGATTAGGGCTAAAAATAATAGAGAAATCCCATGAAGAGGATGGTTTTTACTGTGGAAGAATAGCAGAGTTTGATGAAGAGTTAAGTTTAGAAACCCTAGTTGAAAAGTTAGAATCAATTTTGGAAGAACCCGTAAGTTTTTGGAAGTTTAAAGACCGTAAAGTAAAAAGGGTTGGATTGGTTTGTGGTGGAGGTGGGCTAACCCCAGACCTTAAAGAAGCATATGAAAAGGGTTGTGATGTATATATAACTGGGGAAAAAATACTATACACATTAGAATATGCTAAGTATATAGGTATGAATTTGATTATTGGTAGTCATAGTTTTACTGAGCTTGGTGGAATGGAAAGTTTGGCTTTAAAAATAAAAGAGGGGTTTGGTGACATAGAGATAATAAAAATTAGAGAAGATCATCTGGAAATAAAATAATTTTTTATAAATATTTAAAAATGACATAACCAAATCTTTAGTGCTGACACTATATGGTTAAAGATATCCAAAGGGAGTGGTTTTTAATGGAAAGAATTGAAATTATATTATTAATTATTTTATATTTTCACCAGACTTTAGACATTGTAGGGGTTAAGGGATATGTGGATAGACCCAAGCTAGTTAGTCCTGATACAATAGGTTGGAGTATTTTTACTGTCTTAATGATTATGTATTTTTTACAAGTTCCATTTATAAAAGTGGTTATGATAGTTGTCTTTGGCCTAGTTCTGTATGGATTGTATAACTTTCACTGGAAGCTATTTTGGTTTGGAGCAAGTGAGAAGAAAATCAAAGGATATAATGCTTATTTTAAGGATACTCATAGAATCCTACCCCAATCAGAAACCAGGTTAGTACCAGATACTTATCATATTGTACACTCACTACTGTATTTATTTACATTCTCTATAATGACAATTAATATTTTACTTTAAAGGAATCTAGTGCAGATTTCTTTTTTATATACTAATTTTGTAAGCAAAAAGAAAAGAACCAAAATATATAACAAGAATAATATAATAAGTATATACTGCATGGAAAGTTAAATACTAAAAATAAAAAAATAACAAAGTATGAAAGATAGGTGATATAAATGACCATTAAAGTGGATGAGTTAACCTATAGATTTTATTTAGGTGGGCAATGGAAAGAAAGCCAGTCAGGTAAGACAATTGAAATTAAGTCCCCATATCTGCATAAGACAGTGGGTAAGGTTCAGGCAGTTACAACCTCTGAAGTGGATGAGGCAATAATTTTGGCACAAAATACCCAAAAAGAGTGGGCACAAATTACCTTACAAGAGAGGGCAAAGTATCTATACAATTGGGCAGATGAACTTATTAATATGCAAGATGAAATAGCCGAGGTAATTATGAGAGAGGTTGGGAAAGGGTATCAAGACGCCAAAAAAGAGACCGTAAGAACAGCCGATTTTATTCGCTACACAGTGGAAGAAGCAATACACATGCATGGTGAAAGCTTAACAGGAGGTAGTTTTCCCGGTGGAGCAAAATCAAAACTTGCCATTGTTAGTCGTGTACCCCTTGGTGTGGTACTAGCTATTTCGCCATTTAACTACCCAGTCAATTTAGCCGCTGCGAAAGTTGCACCAGCCCTGATGGCAGGTAACGCAGTTATTTTTAAGCCTGCTACCCAAGGTGCTCTAAGCGGAACAAAGATGATAGAAGCCCTTGATAAGGCTGGATTACCAAAGGGTCTTATTAGTCTTATAACTGGGAAAGGTTCAGAGATAGGGGATTATTTAACGGAACATAAGGGTATTAACATGATTTCTTTTACTGGAGGTACAGATACTGGGACACATTTGGCGAAAAAAGCAACAATGGTTCCCCTTGTGCTAGAGCTTGGTGGTAAAGACCCTGGCATTGTTCGGGAAGATGCTAATTTACTGGAGACTGCCAAACATATAGTAAGTGGAGCTTTTTCTTTTTCTGGGCAACGCTGTACTGCTATTAAAAGAGTGTTAGTAAACGAAAAGGTGGCTGATGAATTAGTGGTACTACTAAAGGGGGAAATTGAAAAGCTATCAGTTGGTTCTCCTGAGGATGATAGTGTCATAGTTCCATTGATTGATGATGAAAATGCAGATTATGTACAAGGCTTAATAGATGATGCAGTGCAAAAAGGAGCAAAAGTGGTGTTGGGAAATAAGAGGGAGAGAAATCTAATATACCCAACACTCTTAGACTTTGTAACAGGTGATATGAAAGTGGCGTGGGAGGAGCCTTTTGGACCCATTCTTCCAGTGGTCAGGGTATCCTCTGATGAAGAGGCTATAAACATGGCCAATGAGTCTGAGTTTGGATTGCAAGCCAGTGTTTTTACAAGGGATATAAATAAAGCCTTCTCAATAGCCAATAAAATCGATGCAGGATCAGTTCAAATTAACGGTAGAACAGAGCGAGGTCCTGACCACTTTCCATTCATTGGTGTGAAAGGGTCGGGAATGGGTACCCAAGGGGTACGTAATAGCATAGAGTCCATGACAAGAGAAAAAGTTACAATCTTAAATATTGAGGCTTAGGAGGTTATATAAAGCTGAGAACCAAAAAGCTTAGAAAAGCCCATTCCCATGTAGTACTAATACGTGGGAATGGGCTTTGTGGAGCCTTAGTCTTAAGGATTTTGAGCAGTCGATTTTCTATAATTTCTATGTGCTATACCCCTTGTAACGGATATAATTCTTTCCTCTCCAGGAAAGTAGGAGGGATTTGATTTTGTTTTATTGTAAAGTTCAATGATGTCAATAACATCAAAGGCTAGGTCTTTAAATTTCAGAACACCGTACATTCTTGGTGGCAGAATATAAATAGGTATGTCAGGGTTAGATTCTTTTACTAATTTATCGACTTCTAATCTCAGGTGTGGACAACAAACTAGAATATCAAATTCAGGTATTCTTTTAATGGCAAGCATAAAAGGAGAATATTCAATATAAAAATCAGCTTGCATATTATTATCAATAAGTTCTTTTTGTAACCTAGTGGTTATGGAGCTTGAGGAAAAGCCACCTGCACAACAAAATAGAATTTTAATCATTTATAGCCCTCCATTTAAACATATACATCAATATTACAATATTTTTTTTGCATATCATAGGCTTAATTTATAAAAAACGAAAAAATCACTGAATTATCAAAGGAGATAATTTAGTGATTTTAATTTTTTGGCTTGTCTTGGATTTAATTTCTAATGAGATAATCGAAGGCCCCTAGGGCAGCAGTGGCACCAGAACCCATGGATATAATAATCTGCTTATATGGGCTATTTATGCAATCCCCTGCACCGAATACTCCTGGGAGACTTGTGGCACCATGTCTATCAACAATAATTTCACCATGAGAGTTAAGTTCAAGGGAATCCTTTACCCAATCGGTATTTGGCACAAGACCAATTAACACAAAGACACCCTGAAGTTCAATATGTTTAGTTACCCCGGTACCACGTTCCATATAGGTAATACCATTTACCTTATCGGTTCCTGTGATTTCCTTTGTTTGGACATTTTTAAGCACCGTTACGTTAGGTAGGCTGTACAAGCGTTTTTGAAGCACCAAATCAGCCTTAAGCTCTGGCATAAATTCTAGTACAGTCACATGTTTAACAATACCAGCTAAATCTATGGCTGCTTCTATTCCAGAATTACCTCCTCCAATAACAGCCACATGTTTTCCAGCAAAAATTGGTCCATCACAATGGGGACAATAAGCCACACCTTTATTTTTATATTCCAGCTCACCTGGGACACCTACATTTCTCCAACGGGCCCCAGTGGAAACAATAACAGACTTACTTTTTAATACAGATCCATTTTCCAGCTCCACTTCTATGAAATCATTTTTCCTTAATGCCTTAGCCCGAAGGGATTTCATGATATCAACATTGTATTCTTTTACATGTTCCTCAAGGCTAGTTGCAAGTAAAGGACCTTCAGTGGATTTGACACTAATAAAATTTTCAATGGTTAAGGTATCTAAAATCTGACCTCCAAAACGCTCTGCCACAAGGCCTGTACGTATGCCCTTGCGGGCAGCATAGATGGCCGCACTACTGCCAGCAGGGCCACCACCAATGACAAGAACATCAAAGGGTTCCTTTTCACTGAGTTTATGGGTATCAACACCTTCTCCTAATTTAGCAAGGATTTCTTCTAAAGAAATTCGCCCACTGTCAAAATACTCACCATTTAGAAAAATAGTGGGTACCGCCATAATTTCCCTTGAGTCAATTTCATCCTTGAACAAAGCACCATCAACCATGGTGTGTTTAATTCCTGGGTTTAAGACACTCATTAGATTTAATGCTTGAACAACATCGGGACAATTATGACAACTAAGGCTGATGTATGATTCAAAATGAAACTCACCATTTAGATTTTTTATAGTATCTATAAGATTTGGTTCAACCTTTGGAGGCCTTCCACTGACCTGTAATAGTGCTAAAACTAAAGATGTGAACTCATGACCTAAAGGAATGCCTGCAAAGGTTATTCCTGTATCTTCACCAACGCCATTAACACTAAAACTAGGGGTCCTAGAAAGCTGGGCTCTCTCAATGGTAATTTTAGCTGATATACTTGAAATCTCATTTAATAAAGCTAACATTTCCTTTGACAATTCATCAGATCCTGCACTGACCTTAAGAACCACATCCCCCTCCAGTAACTGGAGATATTGTTCAAGCTGAGCCCTTATTTCTTTATCTAATATCATGGGATTCCTAGATCTTTCCTACAAGGTCTAGTCCTGGCTTAAGGGTGGCTTTACCTTCTTCCCACTTCGCGGGGCATACTTCCTTTGGATTATTACGTAAGTACTGTGCAGCTTTGATTTTCTTAACAAGAAGACCAGCATCACGGCCCATTCCACCAGAGTTGATTTCAATGGCCTGAATAACACCATCGGGATCGATAATAAACGTACCACGGTCAGCAAGACCCTCTGATTCGATTAACACATCGAAATTACGGGTGATGGTTTGGGAAGGATCACCAATCATTATATAAGTAATTTTACCTATTGCTTCTGAAGTATCATGCCATGCTTTATGGGTAAAGTGTGTATCTGTTGATACTGAGTATACTTCAACCCCAAGGGATTTAAGTTCTTCGTAATGGTTTTGCAAGTCTTCAAGCTCAGTTGGGCATACGAATGTAAAATCTGCTGGATAGAAGCATACAACACTCCATTTGCCTTTCAGATTCTCTTGGGTTACCTCGATGAACTTACCGTTGTGGTAAGCAGATGCTTTAAATGGTTTTACTTCGGTTCCAATCAATGACATTATAAATCTCCTCCTTAAAATGTGTTTTCTTATATGGATTAGTACCATATTTAAATCCTAATAGTAATAATTACTGACTAAGTTAATAATAATAATTCTCATTTGAAATGTCAAGTCAAATCTTAAAATA
>CAYYRM010000091.1:0-9627 GCA_964474005.1 uncultured Eubacteriales bacterium | reverse complement strand
TTACCAAGGGCTAGCTGATTTGATACATGAACATAGAGATTATCAATACGAGGTAAACAGGCATGGAGATCATAAGGAAAGCCTTGTTTTAGGTGCTCAGTTATGGCCCATGTATTATGGAAATAATGAAGGGAAAGCCAAAAAAGCCCTAGATGCATATCCCCTTTCAGATGTTTGGGCCAATTACTTAAAGGACAGTGGGATAAGCACTAAAGAACTGGTGGAATTGGCATTTTACTGTATACAAGGGGATCTATACTACTTTTTTAGTGACAGTAATATGCCCCTTTGGTACATCAATGAATTCAAGGGAATAGCTAAATGGAGAAAAAACTTGTTGGGTGAAATGTATCCAAAGGTTAAGTTAAAGAAAATGTGGAAGTTTATAGGAGAATTAAAGTATTTCCATCAAGTGAGAGAATTGGTTTTAGCGTTTATTGAAGATGCTGACAAAACCCAGAAGTTTTCCATTGCCATTGAGGTTTTAAATTATATTGTTAATAAGATGCCCCAAGAGGATCCAGACCCTGATAACAAAGGTAGAGTGTTCTATTTTACTCGGGAAATAACCACAGATCCATGGTTAGAGTGGGTGCAAGGGGCAATTTATGATGAAAAATCATTTAAAGAGTACTTTTTGGTTCATTATAAAGCCTATAGGCAATCTTTTTATAAGGAATATTTCATTTCCATTGATCATTTTATGAAAGCATATCAGCTTGGGATAATTGACGAAAATGAATTATATGCAGAGCTTTCATACAGAAAATATAGTGATGAACATATAAGAAGAATTACAACTCCCAAAAATGAGATTACTTTAGAATACCCATGTTTACAAGAATATAGGGACAAAGTCATTGCAAAAATACTGCACACGGAGCTGAAGCGTGGGGACCTTGAAACAGAGGTTACAAAACTTGCTATTTCAATCCAGTATTTTCAGGGAATGGAGTACTTCGTAGGAACCCTTTCAGCCCTTGATAAGGAGACTTTTGTTAGGGGATATATTTATTCCCACCTAAATGGCATAACTAAAAAAGAAACCTTCAGCCATCTTTTGCGTAACTGTTATCCGAAAGATGGAGAAGATGAAATTTTATTAAAGGAGTTACTAAGTGGTAGAAAGATTTCCAATGAAAGGCTCCTTGAAGCTGCCATGTATGCACCCCAGTGGATTGATATAGTAGAGAAATATCTCAAATGGGAGGGATTACGTAGTGCCGCATGGTATTTCCATGCCCATATCAATGAAACATTCTCCGCAGAAAAAGAAACAATAGTTGCCCATTATTCACCTATAAATCCATTGGATTTTAATGACGGAGCATTTGATATTACTTGGTTTAATCAAGCTTATGAAACTTTAGGTAGTGAACGTTTTAACAAACTATATAATTGTGCAAAGTACATTTCTGGGGGAGGAAATCACCGAAGGTCACAGTTGTTTGCAGATGCAAGTTTAGGGCGTTTGGATATAGAAGAGATGAGGGAATCAGTTAAGTCAAAGAGAAACAAGGATCATCTCCTTTGCTATAGCCTAATACCTACAAAAGACGAAAAAGATGTCAGAGATAGATATCAATTCATCCAGGATTTTTTCAGTGAGAGTAAGAAGTTTGGTGCCCAAAGGAGGGCAAGTGAAGGAAAGACAGTGTCCATAGCCCTTGAAAATCTAGCAAGAAATGCAGGTTATAAAGATGTGATTAGAATGACTTGGGATATGGAGTCACAGAAGGTTAAGGAGATTTTGCCTTACTTAAAGCCAACGGATATTGATGATATAACAGTTCAATTGGTAATAGATGAAAACGGAAAAAGTGATATTAAGGTTACAAGAAATAATAAAGAACTAAAATCAGTACCTTCAAAATACAATAAAAACCCATATGTCTTAAGGCTCAAGGAAATAAAAGGAGAGCTTAAAGCACAGTTTTCTAGGGCCAAAGGGGCTTTTGAAAAGGCCATGGAGGCAGAAAATATATTCTTCTTAAAAGAGATTAATAACTTAATGGAAAACCCAGTTTTGATGCCTATGCTTAGGAGCATTGTTTTTAAGTGTGGGGATAGACTAGGGTTTATAGAAAATAATGGATTGGAAATGTCAGGAGAAAGGGTTCTTCTCAAGGGTGAAGATGAATTGGTAATAGCCCATCCTGTTCACTTATACCAATCAGCTAAGTGGAGTGATATTCAAAAAGAGGTATTTGACAGGGGGATTAAGCAACCTTTTAAGCAAGTGTTTAGGGAATTATATCTTCCCAATGTTGATGAGCTTGCCAGTGGGGTCTTATCTCGAAGATATGCTGGGCACCAGATTCAGCCCCTTAAAACAGTTTCTTTGCTTAAAAATAGAGGTTGGACAGTTAGTTATGATGAAGGGTTACAGAGGGTATATTATAAGGAAAATATCATAGCTAAAATATACGCCCAAGCTAATTGGTTTACTCCCTCAGAGGTTGAAAGTCCAACAATTGAATATGTGGAATTTTTAGATAGAAATACCTATGAGGGCAAAGCCTTAGAAAAAATCCCTAAAATTATCTTTTCTGAAATAATGCGGGATATTGACTTAGTTGTTAGTATAGCCCATGTAGGTGGTGTTGACCCTGAGGCTAGTCTTTCAACAGTGGAAATGAGAAGAACAATAGTTCAAGAATCATTAAGGCTTATGAAGCTAGACAATATAAAGCTTTCAGGAAACTTTGCTCATATAGCTGGAAAGCTGGGGGAGTATGCTGTCCATTTAGGAAGTGGTATGGCTTACAAACAGGCAACGGGTGCATTAAATATAATACCAGTACATTCACAGCATAGGGGAAGGGTATTCCTGCCCTTTATAGATGAGGATCCTAAAACCGCTGAGATTTTGTCAAAGATTATCCTATTGGCCCAAGATACCAAAATAAAGGATCCATATATTTTAGAGCAGATCAAGTAGTTGGATTGATATAAATGTGCTATTATTATGTAAGGAGTTACTAATATAAGGGAGCGGAGAACTATGTTAAATGAACTGGCAAAGGGATATTACTTAAATGGCTACAATTGCGCTGAAGCCATGCTTTTAGCGGGAAATGAATATTATAATCTAAATTTAGGCCAAGACACATTTAAAATAATGGCTGGTTTTGGTGGTGGGGTGACTGTGGAGGACCTTTGTGGTGTGGTCAGTGGGTCCGTTGCCCTTTTAGGTTTGATGTTTGTGGAAAACAGAGCCCACGATAGTGCAATAATTAAAGATATCACCACAGAGTTCGTGGAGGGTTTTAGGGCTAAATTAACCTCAATTAACTGTGCTGAGCTAAAAAGCCTATATAGAGAAGAAGAAAAGAAATGTAGCTATGTGGTGGACACAGGGGCAAAAGTGTTAGAAAGTATTATTGAAAAGTATAGAAGTTAGGCTTTAAAAAATCCCTTTACTTAAAAAGTAAGGGGATTTTCTTTTAAAATTTAAAGGTTTTTACCATTGAACGTAGAAATAATATATATATTTTTTGTATTTTATTACAACCATTCGGAGGTACACAAGATGATATATGTCGCTGCAGATACTCACATACCTATGGAGATTAGGAAAATTAGTGAATATAATTTTCCTGAGCAAGAGAATTTAACTAAAAAAGATTATTTGATAATCTGCGGGGATTTTGGGGGAGTATGGGACAACAATAAGGAAGAACGTTTTTGGCGGTATTGGTTGACCAAAAGGAACTACACCACACTTTTTGTGGATGGAAATCATGAAAACTTTGACCTTTTATATAGATACCCTGTTCAGATTTGGAATGGTGGCAAGGTAAGATTTATAAATGAAAGTGTTATTCACCTAATGCGGGGACAAATTTTTAATATAAATGGTAATACCATATTTACCATGGGCGGGGCTAAATCCGTTGATAGGAGATATCGCATAAAGGACAAGTCATGGTGGGATGCGGAAATACCATCTATTAGAGAAATTGAAGAGGGTATACAAAACTTAGAGCGCCACAATTGGAAGGTGGATTATGTGATTACACATACAGGACCTTTATCCCTTGTGGATGGGCAAATGTACTTATTGAAAAAAGATGACCCCCTAGACGCTTTCATGGAAGTGTTGCTAGAAAGATTGGAATACAAACACTGGTACTTCGGGCATTTCCATAAGGATATTAAAATAGATGATAAACATACACTCCTTTATGAGAAAGTTGAACTTCTCTGTAAGTAGGTAAAATTGATATGAGGGCTGAAAATAACCCACTATCTCTTCTTTGAAATAGTGGGTTATTTTCATTTACTTTGTTGGTCCTGTAACTCTTGACTCCATTTATCCACATAGTTACCTGTGGCCCACTCTGACATCACTATTACTTCATTATCCTTTAAGGGTACAGATGAAATTGGATAATCACCTAAATCACCATTTTTCACAGTATATATAAAGGCTTCATTTTCTGTAATTATCACTGCCATGTTGTTTTGGGGGGATGTAAAGACATCTAATGCAGAAGGGATTTTGTTTTTGATTTGGGACCAGGACAGATGCATTTTATCGTAGTTAACTAAGGTTTTTGGAACAAGGGCATTTATTTTAAATGTTTCCCATAGTAACTCATCCCCTTTTTGGTAGCTTAACATGCTTGTTAACACCCATTGCCCCATATTTCTGCTTAGGCCCAAGTTTTCTTTATGGGGATTATCCTTTAATACAACATCTTTTATCTTTAAACTATCCCAAAATCTCTCTTTGGAATTTTTGAGAATGGCTTCCCCTTGATTACCCAGTAATTCAACCAAGGCTATTCCCCTTAATTCAGGTAGGGTATCCACAGGGATAATGGACACTTGATTTTCCATTAGAACATTATTTTTGTCAATGTATTTCCTTCTAACTGCCATGTAATCGTTGCCCACATAATCAATCATAAGCACTACTTTGTAATGGTTACCTTCATCTTCCTTAGGCTCTTCAATCCATTGTAAAGTGGTTTCTTCTTTTATTCTATCAATTTGCCTAGCAGATAACTGGTTTTGCCCTAGGTCATCCCACTCAACAATCCAAAAGCCACTGCGTCTTGGGAACAAAATTCCTGGTATATCAATTGTTTCAATCTGATTATTGGTATTGGAAATCCAAACTGTCCTATACGAGTATGAATCTCCCATCTTGGATCTAAGCCCCAGTAATAGGCCTGTATCCTTAGCCATACTGTCATCCGTTGGCGATGGTTGAGGATTTTGGAGATTTTCTTTATCCTTCAAGTTAAGGTCTAGGGTTGCCTTTTTTGTTTTCTTTAATAGGTATGTTTTATTTGAGATTTTTAAGATGGCATTATTGGTATTTATAATAATCACTTCACAGAAAAACAATTGTCCATCTAATATAGTAATCACTTGGATATCATTGCTATCTTTTATGTAGTCACTCAAAAAAGACTTTCCTGTGTGCAAAGTGTAATCATAGTAGTTTACCTTTCGTACTTGATATGTGGGTGAATAAAGTACACTATCATTGTATAAAAGGTAGTTTTTAGAAAACTCAACATATTTCCCCACAAGACCTTGGGTGGCACCATCTGTTGGATGTAGCTCTCTTTCTATGACCCATACCCAGTTTAGGGGATTACTGTTGTTTGATGGAGTTGCTATTTTAGGGTCAGAGAGGTCCTTTGTGTTACAACCCACCAATAGGGTTAATAGGGCGATAATTAGTGTTTTTTTCATCTAGTCCACCTCTTTTACGGGTATGTCTATGGTAACCATAGTCCCTTGTTCTATACCGCTGGTTATATCTATTTTTCCTTCCATTGCCCTGATGATCTCATCACTGATGGACAGACCTATTCCATTGGTGGACCTGCTGGATCTACCCTTGTAAAATTTCTCTTTAACCTTTGGTAAGTCTTCAGGGGGGATGCCTATGCCATTATCTTGGATTTTAAAGGAAAGGTTTTTACCCTTTAAAGAAATTGACAACTTTACTTCACCACCAGGATGGGTGAACTTCACGGCATTGTCTATTACATTTATAAGTACCTGCTTAAGTTTATTTTTATCAATCCAGATGAGAGGAAGTGGCTGCCCTTCATTAATTATTAAGCTTATGTTTTCTTGTTTTACCCTGGGCTTAAATTCATTTTCTATCTGCTTGATGAGTTCCTTAAGGTCAGTGGGTTCATTGTTCAATTGAATTTTCCCTGAAAGCAATTTAGAAAAATCTAAGAGTTCTTCCACCATATTAGATAACCTGTCACTTTCTTGTTCAATTATATCCAGTCCATCCTTTATCATTTCCCTATCATCAAAGCCATTTTTTAAAGTTATAGCCCAGCCCTTTATTGATGTTAGAGGAGTCCTCAACTCATGGGATACCGATGTTACGAAGTCGTTTTTCAGTTGGTCCTTTTTAAGGATTTCCCTCGCCATGTAATTTAGGGTGTCTGAAAGCTTTCCTATTTCATCATCCCTGTATTTTGAACTTTCCAAATGGAAATTCCCCATGGCCATTTTTTCAGCCACCTTTGTTACCTCTTGTAATGGTCCAACGATGGTGTTAGATAGTAAAATACTCACAAGGCTTGAAATCAAAATTACTATGATTCCTAAAAACACATAAATTTTGGCCATGGCAGTTATATCTTGATCCACAACATTTAAGGATGTGATAAAACGAAGGGTTCCCACAATGGTATCTTTGGATTTGAGGGGATAGGACAAAGCCATTACCCTGTGGTCATCATAGCTTACAAGCCCAATCCATTTCCCATACTCCCCTAAAAGGGATTTTTGCACATCATCCATATGTAGTAAGTTGGTGGGGGACACTCCAATGGAATCCATTAGCACGTCACCATTTATGTCGATAATTTGGACTTGGGCAGATGTTTGTTTCCAAAAGGTATCTACATTGTTGAGGACATTTTCCTGCAATGTTGTATGGGAAAAATACTTATAATACAATTCTGTGGACACTTTAAGTTGGTTATAAAGATTTTCTTCTAGGTTTTTGTAGTGATTTCTTTTGATATTTGTTATTAACAATAGTTCTAAGATAACCACTGTGATGATGATAATAATCATAAAATTCATTACCAGTCTAAGTTTTATACTTCTCATTCGGCCATATCTCCCCTAAGTCTGTAGCCATGGCCCCAAACAGTTTCAATTAGCTTAGGCTTTGAGGGATTATCCTCTATTTTTTCCCTTAGTCTTCTGATGTGTACATCAACGGTTTTCATATCTCCATAGTAATTTTTACCCCATACTTCGTTGAGGATTAGGTCTCGGCTTAAGGCACTTCCTTGGTTAATCATTAGGTATTTAACCAATAAATATTCCGTTGGTGTAAGCTCAATAAGCTGATTATTTTTATATAAAATTTGTCCCTTAACATCTAGCTTTAAATTACCTATTTCAATGGTGGACATTTGAGCCATATTGCCATTTGCTTTCCTGAGATTTGCCCTTATCCTAGCCCCAAGTTCTAAGGGGTTAAAGGGTTTGACCATATAATCATCTGCCCCTAAATCTAACCCCATGACCTTATCCATATCCAGTCCTTTAGCGGTTAGCATTATAATGATCATATGTGGTGATAAATCCCGGGTTTTTGCACAAACCTCATAGCCGTCCATTTTTGGCAACATAAGATCCAAAACCATGACATCAGGCCTTTGGTCTTTGACGATCTCCAATGCCTTTTCCCCAGTTTCAGCCTCTAGTACATGGTAACCTTCCCTTTTTAAGTTTATAACGATAAATTTGCGTATGGAACTTTCATCCTCCACCACCAGGATTTTTATTTTCTCCTCACCCATTAACAACACCTCAAATTCCAGAATATTTCAATCTAATCTTAGTTGATGCAAGTATATTCTACCAGAAATTTAGCATTTTTTCTCCAAATTTAACCAATCTGTAACCTTTTTTAATTCCTCTGTAAAGCTTGTCCCAAACCTTGGTGCTAGAATTAGATTATCAAAGAAGTACAGGGGGATTGGATATGGGTAAATGGTATAAGAAGGTATTAATTTGGGGTATGATTTTTTGTTTATTAACAGGTGGTATAGTTTTGGGTACAAGTACAATCTTGAAGTCACTGGATAAGGAGGAGGTAGGGGATCAGGGGAATAATCATCCTGGTGAAGGTGATTCATTTCCATCTCAAAAGCCACCTACGCCTGTGGAGCCATTGGAGCCAGAACCAATTGTTAATAAAAAAGTTGTTTTTTTAACCTTTGATGATGGTCCCACCTCAAAGATAACTCCACAGATTTTGGAGATTTTGAAGGAATATGGGGTTAAGGCTACTTTTTTTGTCATTGGTAACCTAGCTGAAAAACGACCAGACATTGTACAGAGGATAAATAATGAGGGACATCTTGTGGGCAATCACACTTATTCCCATGATTATAAGCATATATATGCAAATGTTAAAAACCTAATGGATGAGCTTGATAAAACCCAAAGGATTCTAGAAGATATACTTGGACAAGCCTTACCTAAAATAATGAGATTTCCTGGGGGTATGACCGGTGAGAAATACATGCCCTTTTATAGTGCAGTGGAAAGGGAAGGTTACATTTATTTCAAGTGGAATGTTGTCAATGGGGATGGAGAGGGCAAAAACTATACTTCATCAGAAATGGTGCAAAGGGTTAGGGATACAAATCAAGGCTTCAACAAAGCAGTTGTTTTGATGCATGATAGTGCCACAAAACAAACAACAGTTGAAGCACTGCCAGGGATCATAGAGTACTTTATATCAAATGGGTATGTTTTTGATACCTTAGATAACTATTAAAAGTTGACTAAACTCCGTTAAATCTAAAATTTAGTGGAGTTTTTTTGTGCTATAATACTAAATAGAGATTATGTTGGGATGGGGAGTGTTAATATTTTGTTTAATAAGTACTGGATTGAAATTATACTTAGTGTTGTTTTAGTACTTTCTATTTTTACAAAAAATAGAGCCATGGTTATTGGCACAGCTGTTATGCTGGTTTTAAAGTTTTTTAAAGCAGATAAGCCCATAGAGTATATTGCTAAAAATGGTATTAGCTGGGGTATTATCCTAATTACCATGGGTTTTTTGGCACCTATAGTATTAGAGAGATACACATTAAACGATATGAAGACTATTTTTCTAAAGCTTGATGGGATTGTGGGTTTCTTTGCAGGTATATCAGTTGCCCTTTTAGGGGCAAAGGGTATTGAGATAGGACCCATTAATACTAACTTAACCTTAGGGGTTATAGTGGGTACATTTGTGGCGGTGGCTTTCTTTAAGGGAACCCCTGTGGGCCCACTTATCGGATCAGGAATTGGATATGTATTTATATTTTTATTAACCAAGATTGGTTTGGTGTAAAAAAGTTAACTTCCAGGGTTAACTTTTTTTTATAGATAAAAAGGCTAGCATATTTACAATTATCTAAAACAGTAATCTTGGAGGAATATTACTTTGAGTGTCGAATTATTATATAATAAAACTAATTAGATTTTGTATAGATATTGAGGTGGCAAATGTGGGATTTTTGAATAAGTATGTGAATAGGTATTGGAAGTTCTTTTTATTGTCCGTGATATTTTTGGTTGTGGAATCCATGGCTGATTTACTGCAACCAACTATTATGGCAA
>CAYYRM010000090.1:0-9723 GCA_964474005.1 uncultured Eubacteriales bacterium | reverse complement strand
CATCCCTTGTATATCTATCTGTCCATTTTCCGTAATTGTGACAATACTATATAGCCCTTCTTGATATAGAACTAAATCCTTCAAAAATGGATATTGCTTATGTATTTCTTGAGAATAACAGAAATGTTCATACTCAGGTCCAACCCATATATATGACATTGAATTAAGCCCAAAATAATATGTTTTGCCTATTTTTTTTATGGAGTCTCCATGGTCGTGTCCATTGACACATAAGAGGACTCTCTTCCCATTATGATTTGCCCTGTCAATAACGGCCCTGACCTCTTCCCGATTGTAAACTCCTCTTTTAGCAAAGTCATTTTCAAAACTGTGGTGTGAAAATATAACGAAATACTCACTATCATCGGATAGCTGTGATTCCAACCAAGCAATTTGATAGTCTGGGAGCACTGGATATATATCTTTCGTCTTATTATAGTTTCTTTTGCAATAAGATTCGTATCCTTTTTGTGTCTTAATAAAGCAAGTATCAAGTGCTAAAAACTTTACTTTTCCGTATTTAAAAGAGTAGTAATTATTTTTCATCCCCAAAAACTTAATAACCCTTTCCTTTGTAAATAGATCAGAATCGTGATTCCCAATCAAATGATAGTGGGGTTTCTGTAAACTTTCAAGAATTTCAATCAATACTTTATTTTCTTCTGTGGGGCTACAGAAATCTCCTAGTTGAATTACAAAATCCACATCCGTGCCCCTTATATCTTTTACAAAGCTTTCAATTCTCCGCCGCCCGTCATGAACATGTTCATAATGCAGATCTGTAAACACAGCAAATTTAATCCTCTCCATATTTTCAACTCCTTTAGTTATGAACCTTATATAGATATATCTACTGGTTTAACGCACACCATATTATGGTAATATATTCAAAAGGGAAAAATCCTCGGCCACCTTATTTAAAAGATAATTCTACATGTAATCTCCATTTCCTTCTAAAACATTTTTTTCCATTGAATTTAGGATGGTTGTTTGTTAAGCCTAATTTAAAACCTCTACAGGATAAGTTAATACTGAAAAGACAAAGGAGTCCGAAGAGGACTCCTTTGTTAGTTATTAGGGTTATCCAACACACCCATAAATATTGGAAGATTTGTTTTGGTATCAATAATCATGTAAACAAAGGGGCGATTGAAATTCGCATAAAAGCCTAAGCTTTCATCTGACGCTTCTATCTTTACCACAGAAGCTGCCTGGGTTCCCTCTTCATCAATCCTTATATATGTCTTTTGGGAGACCTCACTTATATAAAGATTTCCAGAAGCACTGCCCATGCCCGATAAGTTTGCCTTGTTTTTGTCAAAGGCTTCAACTATTCCCAATGCCTTAAGCTCGTCTATTATTGATTTTCCAAACTCAATTTCAAACTTTGGTAACCGAAGTGCTACATCCATAGTTTTTAGTGAGTTCATCTTCTGAGCAATACTTTCTTTATCGAGGGTTTTAATATACTCTCTCACATCGGTAGCCTCATCGGGAAGTATTGCCATAAATGCAAATCTGCCATCACTATATGGAAGCATTACTCCCTGCTCTTTTTCATTATCATTATGAAAAGCTTCTATATAAGCTTTTTTGTACATGAAATCAGCATTAACCTTCTTTTTCTCACTTACATGAAATTCTCCTTGACTTGTGTTAGCCTTAGAGAAAGGATTTTCCCATTTTGCATCAAAGTATATACTGGAAAACAACATCATTACGACGTTGGGATCAATCTCCTCTACCATTTTATCAATTTTGCCTTCAGTCACTTGTTTAACCCAGTTGTTAATGACTTCTGGTGTGCCTGATGCACGGAAATCCCTCTTGTAAGCGTATGCGTCAAAATATGTCTTGTTGGTTTTAAGAAAATCCTGTTTAACCTCAAAATTGTCATGATACCAAATGGAGTTTTTTATAGTAAGTTTTGTATCTTTCTTTTTTTGGGTGAGTTCTTGAATTAGGCTTTTATAGTAAAGATTAAGTTCATCTACTGTAATCCCATATTTGGCCAGTACGTTTAGAATTTCATTCTTAGTGTCACCCTCGGCTCCGTTTACTACAAGGCCTAGGGCTAGGTATAGAGGTACGGGGGAGTATACTGCATTTTCTTTATTTGCAAGTTGTTTAAACATTTCCATTGAGAATTCAGAGGTTGAGTCGAGAAATGCCTTTGAAAAATCAGTTGTTATATCTACTTTCTCTCCTTTAATCCCTTCCATCAAATCTTGAGCCTGAACATTTATAACAAAGGGATCGTTAAAGCTTGGGATACCAAATATCAGTATAAGTACTAGGGCAAAGGACATAGCTGGAATGAGAAAATTTCTTCTAAAAAACATTCTCTTCCTTGGCTTATTTTTAAGCTCCATTGCATTTTTCATTAACTTTATTGTTTTACCTTTTAGTTCTTCATCTAGGTTAATTTTATCCATATCTTTTTTAAATCTTTCACTCATAAAATTCATCACCCTCCAGTTCTATTTTTAGTTTCTCTCTGGCACGCTTTAACCTGGTTCGGACAGTGGATTCATTGACATTGAGTATCTTTGATATTTCTCCAGTTGAATATTCCTCGTAATAATACATATAGATTACCAGTTTATACATACTAGGTAGGCAGGAAACTGCATGATAAACTTCACTAAATCCTTTATCCTCTATTGGAGCATCATAATTCTCAAGGGAAACTTTGTTTTTGTTCCAATAACTCTTGAAAAAATCCTTACATTTGTTAGTGGCAACCTTAATAAGCCATGCCCGTTCATGGTCATAGTCTTTAAAGCTTGGGTTTTTCTCAATTAAAGTTAGAAATACCCACTGAAAAACATCCTCGGCATCGGCCTTATTTTTCAGATAAAGCCTACATATTTTGTAAATTATATTCCCATGTCTTTCTACTACTTGGGAACAATAATCGCCCCTAGGTTGCGATATATTATTCATATGTATACCTGCCTCCCTTCATTAGGTACACGATTGAGGGTTCAATAATGTTTCATTGTTACGAAATGTGTTTGGGGTGTTGGGTTGTTGGTTGTGAGTACACAATACCGAAAATTCATAACTCATGACACAGTTTGTGGGTAGGGTCATACGAGATGACCCCCTACAGTGTGGGGCAGGGAGACACGAGGTCACCCCCTACAATTGGGGCATTACTGTTGGGCTTATGACAAAACCTTCATGTTTCATTACATGAAGGTTTTTACTTATGGGTGTTGAGGTATTTAAGTCATGTTGTTGGGGAGGGTTTCTCCTTTAAGGATGTATGATGGGTGGTTTAATCCTGTGGGTGGATAATATTCTTCATGGGTGTATTGGAATCCTAGTTTTTCTAAGATTTTTTTTGATGCTGTGTTATTTGGGTTGTGTCCTGCAAATAGGGCTTTGGTTTTTATGGTAGTAAAGGCATAGTTTATGATGGCACTACCTGCTTCTTGGGCATACCCTTTGCCCCAGTGTTGGCTTTTTAAGTGGATTCCCAACTCTAGGATTCCATCATCATAAGGTCGTAGTCCACAGCAGCCTATGTTTTCACTGGTGTCTAATAGGTAAATGGGGTAGTATTGGATTTTGTATTTATTAAAGGTTTCCATTTCCCTTTGTAGTCTTTGGGTTATTTGGTCCTCTGTCATTGTTCCCCCTGATACTATATACTCCGTTACTTTGGGATCACCCCATAGTTTTTGGGCATCAGGGAGTTTATCCATACTCCAGGTGGAAAAGCCTATACGTTTTGTTTTTAGGAAGTAGTTTTCCATGGGGCACCTCTTTTTTTCTTCTGTGACGTTGTCGGTTTTCGCTAATCACAATACCAACAACCCATGTCCCACAACTGATTTATTCTAAGTCCCATTCATATATACACTTTTGTCTGTCTCCGTTTTGGTACATTTCGTTATGTGGGGGTAGGTCTGCTATCTCTTTTAGAGTAAGTCCTGCTTTTTCACAGGTTTTTCGGGATGCCCAGTTATTGGGGTCACAGGTTATTATCAATTTATCCATTCCGTGGGATACTGCTACCTGTTTAATGATTTTACATGCTTTTGTGGCATAGCAGTTACCCCTAAAAGGCTCGTCTATTCCGTAGCCGATATGGCCACCATAGTACGTGTTTTCATTGTAACCGATGCGAATATCTATATAACCTATACTTTCAGTTGAATTATGTAATGTAATCTTATATATGTATGCTGGTACATAGTCTTTTTCTTCGTTGACAGGCGACTTTTTTTCTATCCTTAAATCGATTACTCCATCTGTCAGTAAGTCAAAATCTTTGAATTGAAACATTTCTTCCCCTCCTGGTTCCATTATTGGTTTTTTGGGTTTCCGTTTTTATCATACCTTTTTCTTAAGGCTACTTCCGTTGAGATTAAAGTTAAGCCTATTATTCCAAATAACTGTATGGGTATTATGATGTTTTCTAAGTTTTTGATTGCTTGAACATCTTTACTATATATTGCAAGTAGAATTAAAGTAATTATTAGTACTATTACACCTAGCATAATAAATAGTTTGGCAAAGTACCTATTAGCAAACTCCCATGCTCCCTGACTTTTCATTGCCCGAAAAGTTCGATAGCCATAAATCCAATTAATTTTCTTTGGTTGAAATTTCAGCACAAAAAACCCTGTTAAGATCAAAAATATAGGGACTATGATTAAGCTAAACATAATATCACCTTCCTTTTGAAATATGGTTTTGTATTCCAATATGTATGGATAAGGAACTTTTGTTATTCTCTCTAAAGTGTTGCTTCTTTGTTTGTAGGTTATGATGCTTCGTGGGTCAGGGTCATACGGGATGACCCCTACAGTCCTCCGAATAAAATCTCTTGTATGGAATGTCTTTTTTCCTTTTTTGCCCTAATCTGATTTAATAAAGCTTTCCTTAAATTTACTATCCCCTCTTAAACATATTCTGTACCCGTACCCTTACCTCATCTGGCAAATCACACTGTAATGAACTTGCCAATATTTCTGTCTTAGTAGTTCCATTTGCCAATAGATAGTCTTCTATTAACTTAGACTTTTCCTCCCTTTTGGGGATTAACTGGTAAATAACATACCAGTCTTCTAAAGACGTTAGGGGAATAGTGACACCGTCAATATTCATGGTAGAAGTGATGGAATTACGATTGAATTTGTATTCATATATGCCACAAATGTGATTTATTTTAAATCCTGCCATCAAATCTATACCTGTATCTTTTATTGTGTATTGGTGAAAATGTTCAGTAGCATAAATTTCACTGTTTTTTTGTGGATGCTTTTCTCCTAGAGAACTCAAGATTTCATGGGCTTTATAGACATCTTCTAGACTTACAAATATGTCTATGTCTCTAGGGTTATTTATAAGTCCGTAGTGACTTAGCATTACCGAGGCACCTACTGCCCACGTTATGTTCGCTTCATTAAGTTTTTCTCCAATATATTTTAAGGTTGTTAACAATTCTTTCTTCCTTTCGCATCTTTCTTTTTTACTTCTAGACATTCATTTATATGAACTAAATTATGACGTGTGGCAGGCATTAGAAGAATTTTTTTAACTCATGCATATGGATATCTTTACTAAAGTCTAAGATATCTTGTTGGGACATGGCATTTCCTGTATCAATGATTTTGGTATTAATTCTTTCTTTCCAATTTTCTTCAGTGAAAACCTGTGGTTTTTCTCCTACTAACATATTCATTGTGATATCTTCAATCCTACTGCAGTGCCAAAGTCCATAAGGGATAGTGCGCTTTTGACAATCCCCCAAAGCTATTGAATTGTTTTTTGTAGATATTCCCATTCCTCTAGGAATGCTTGCCATTTTCGGAGTTTATTAGCTCCATCAGTTTTTCTTCTTCATTTGGTATGTTATCACTGATTCTAGCAGCTGCCATTACAGGTAACCATTCAAGGATTTTAGCCCTTTCTATTCCTGTCTTGTGGCAATATGTATTTAGATATAGCTCTGCCAACTCTTCAGCATGCAACTGGTAGATCAAGTATGTCCTACATACATCTCCCAAGGGGCTACCATATGAAGCATCTATCCAGTCGATAACCCATAGCCCTCTTTTATTTACCAGGATGTTGTAACCGTGGAAATCCCCATGACAAAGGGTATCACCTTCGGGGAGTTCTTTTAATTTATTCAGGAACTTGTCCTTTTGTTCTTCATTTAGTTTGTGATTATTTACAATCTTTGTCCTTAATATATCTTTAAAGGAAAAAGGTAGTCTGGGTTTTTTAGAATGGATTTCAATATGCAAGTCTGCCTTAGTATTGATATACTCAGTTAGCTTTTCAGGGGATTCTTGTATGCAGTCCACTAGAGATTTCCCTTGGATATAATCCATTTTAATTGCCAACTGATTATTAACATTTATAACTTCATGGACTTTGGGAACCATTAAGTCAGTGAATTCTATTACTGAATTTAAGTAAGCTTCGTAGAATATGGATCTTTTGGGGTAGTTTTCTTTGAATACCTTTATGGCGTATTCTCCCATGAGGTATATGGTGGCCTGTGCTCCACGGCCTATGATGTTACTTAGCTTTACATTTTCCCATTCCTCTTTTAATAACCTATATTCCACTCTGTCCTTAAATTGGTTGTCATGCCACACTTTGGCCTTAAACTCTGCTTCTTTGATAAATCCTAGCTTTATCATTATTGCTTCAGAGGCTTTATTGGCTTTGATACAGCCTGTTTCTATTTTGACCACATGGGTTTTCTCAAAGGCGAATTTGATAACTTCCCTGGCAGCTTCTGTGGTTATTCCTTTACCCCAAAATTCTGGGAGGGTAAAGTAGCCCAGTTCAGCGATGCTACCCTTGGGTGTTGTAAGCTTTATGGTAAAGCCTATTTCTCCCACGTACTTTCCAGTTTCAGATTCCACAATTTTAAAGAAGTATTTTGTTCTATTGGGGTTAGAGATGTCAGCAATAGCTGTTTCTAGGTTGCTTTGGGTATCTTTAAGGGTTTTTGTTTTTATATCATCCAAAAAGTACATTGCTTCTGGGTCTGATAGTAATTTGTGCATAGGTTTTAAATCTTCAGGTGTGTGGTCACTTATTTCTAGTCGTTTTGTTTTTAATAGCACCATTTACCTTAACCTCCTATTAATCCGTATTTTTATATTTTCAGCACTTCATTAGATGTACCCTTTCACCAAGGAAGCAGGTGCTTTATTTAATTATCTGTTAAACATAATTTTTATATAGCAGTTCCAGAAGATGTTGTAGGCTTCTTTGTAGTTACTTGCTTGTATATAGACAATATCATCTTTTATGTTTACAGTTTTGTCTTCTTTGAACAGTGCCAGCTGTTCTTTATTCTTTAATTCAAAGGATATTTCCACATCACCAGTTAGTTTGAAAATCTCAACTTTATCGATATTTTCCAAAGAGCTAGATATCTCCTTAAAGATAAGTTCATGGGCTTTCTTTGGTGGTAAAGCTTTTATCCAGCCATCTTCTAATTGCTCTTTAATGGAGATTGCTTTTATACCTTTAATGCATTCTTCTGCTTCTTTAGCTGCCCCTGCATCACCTACGATGGCTATTAGTGGTATGTCATAATGGCCAAGTAAGGCTGCTATGGTGCCGATTTCACCATGTTCCGTTCCGTTTATTTTGATGTTCTTAAAGGCTCCACCGTCCCATGAGTGAGGTAGGTACCCCTTTGCACCTTCCATGGGGTGTATCCCGATCATAATAGCTGCAATTATATTCATTTCTTGATATATTTCATCCCAGTGTTTCATCCCTTGTATATTTGTTTGGGCAATGGATGAAGGTAAAACTTTTATCATGGGAAGTAAGAGCTCTGGAAATGTATTTTTTCCGTAATTATGGGCTTCGGATAGGTAAACGTTTTTATACCCCTTTGCTAGACAAGCTGCTGCCACGGTATTGACATCGTCTGTAATAAGTGACCTTCCATAGTCTTTCCATTGGATTGATCCAGCGTTTACTAACCTTGAATCAATTATACCCGATACCCCTTCCATATCAGATAAAATAAGTATTGCAGCATCTTCACTTACATTTTTCATTTTGATTTTCCCCCTTTTATTTATCTTTAAAGAATTATTTGGTTAACTGAACCCTTATACTTTCGATACAAAAAATAAGTTACTAACCCTAAAAAATGGTCTTCTTATATATTAATGAAGATTTAATAACCTCATTTAGGGATTCTGATATAATTAAGGTATTAATTCATATATTTTACATCAGGTGTTTATGAGAAAAGGAGATGGATAATGAACAAGAATATTTTAATTGGATTAGCTATTGTATTAATTGTTGTTTTTGTGGCAGGATTCTTATATGTACAAACTAGCAGAACCGGGGTGGAGGATAATATACTGACATATTTAGAAGATAGAGGTTATACCGAGGGTGACATTTCTAATATAAAAATTAAACATTCTTATTTAAATGTCTTATTATCCTATAATCAATGGACCATACTTGTTACATTCACTGATGAGCCTAATGTTTTGTACCACTATACAATAAAAGCAGGTGAGATTGTTCAAAGTGGAGTTTCAGGTGGTATTGATAATAAGGATGACTTGAAACACTTAGACTAAGTGTTTCTAAGATCATATGGTATTTGAGGCACTAGGTGATTTAATCCCTGGTGTCTTTTTTTGTGTTTCCCTAAATTATTTACGGATTATCATGCCATGGGATTTGAACATTCCAAATTGTTGATAGTAATCCTGCATATGGGGATCACACATTAAGTCAATATTTGAAATACCTTCAAGTAGCTCTAGCATAGTTTTAATTAGCTTTGTGCCAATTCCCTTATGTTGATATTGGGGCAGTACTTCTAATAATGGTATAAATGCATAGCTTACATTATCACTTAATGCGTTTATAAAGCCCACTACCTTTGCTTCTTCTTTATCGTATGCCAATACAAAGAAAGCACTATTTTCCAAAGTCTTATAATGCTGTTCCTTTGAAAGAGGTTTTCTCCATCCCACAAAGAAACCTTCTAAATCACTAGGGCTTATGCCCTCAAGGGTAGTTCTGTATTCAATCATAATTTTCATCCTCCCTAAGTTGTCTAAATACTATTCAAATATGTTTTGCCTGTAATCATATTAACGCATTTCGTTGTGAGGTGGTAATAACCATCGGAAAATAATCTACTTATACTCACTTTCCAGTATGCAGTAAAATAGCTGGTCCACCCATCTGCCTTGCCAGTATAGTTCTTCTCTAAATGTTCCTTCCTTCACCATTCCCACCTTTTCCATTATTGCTGAGGAACTTATGTTTTCTGTGTTGCACATTCCCACAACTTTATGTGCCTTTAGGTCTGTGAATGCGAATTTCAACAGTAGTTTTACGCTTTCAGTGCAAAAGCCTTGTTTTTGATATTGGGGTAGTATGGCATACCCTATTTCCCAGCTTTTTCTTTCTTCACTGTAGCTCCAGATATAGGCTACACCCACAGGTGTTCCATCGGATTTTCTACAGACCACATAGTCATAGATTTTATTATTTACCATCCTCTTAGTGAATTTTTCACGTATCTCTTTTTTATCAGTTAATACTGATTCTTCATACTTCCATAGACTTTCGTCTGACTCAACTTCACAGATAAAGTCTAGGTATTCTTCTGTTACTGGATTTAGGCTTATAGTTTTTCCCTGCAGTTTTTGTTTCATGGTGGGCACCTCCCTAATGTGCATCTTAGTAAGT